>NZ_REHK01000006.1:0-295058 GCF_003692905.1 Lactobacillus sp. ESL0225
AAAAGAAGTACGGTGGCAAGAGCAAGAAGGAAACACCTGTAACCATGCCGAACACAGAAGTTAAGCTTCTTAACGCCGAGAGTAGTTGGTGGGAGACTGCCTGCGAGGGTAGGACGTTGCCGTGCTTATGGAGGATTAGCTCAGCTGGGAGAGCATCTGCCTTACAAGCAGGAGGTCACAGGTTCGAGCCCTGTATCCTCCATTCCGAGTCGTTAGCTCAGTCGGTAGAGCATCTGACTTTTAATCAGAGGGTCGACGGTTCAAGCCCGTCACGACTCATGGCCCCATTTTTTGCGGGTGTGGCGGAATTGGCAGACGCGCTAGATTTAGGTTCTAGTGTTTTCGGACGTGTGGGTTCAAGTCCCACCACCCGTATTCGCCAATATTATTACCATATTTACATTATGCCGATTTAGCTCAGTTGGTAGAGCATCTGTCTTGTAAACAGGGGGTCGTACGTTCAAATCGTATAATCGGCATTACATATTTATGCGGAAGTAGTTCAGTGGTAGAACATCACCTTGCCATGGTGGGGGTCGCGGGTTCGAATCCCGTCTTCCGCTTTCATTACTTGCCGGGGTGGCGGAATTGGCAGACGCACGGGACTTAAAATCCCGCGGTTGGTTTCAACCGTACCGGTTCGACTCCGGTCCTCGGCATATAATGACGCGCCCTTAGCGCAACTGGATAGAGTGTCTGACTACGAATCAGAAGGTTGAAGGTTCAAATCCTTCAGGGCGCATTAATTTCGGGAAGTGGCTCAGTTTGGTAGAGCACCTGGTTTGGGACCAGGGGGTCGCAGGTTCGAATCCTGTCTTCCCGATTGTAATCTTTATTATTAATGGTTACATTTGTTTGTTGGCGGTGTAGCTCAGCTGGCTAGAGCGTCCGGTTCATACCCGGGAGGTCGAGGGTTCGATCCCCCCCGCCGCTATTTGTTCGACCTTGGACCTTTAGCTCAGTTGGTTAGAGCAGACGGCTCATAACCGTCCTGTCGTAGGTTCGAGTCCTACAAGGTCCATATGGCATGGTAATTTGTTAATATCGCGGGATGGAGCAGTATGGTAGCTCGTCGGGCTCATAACCCGAAGGTCGGTGGTTCAAATCCACCTCCCGCAATTGGTCCATTGGAGCAGTGGTTTATCTCGTCTCCCTGTCACGGAGAAGATCATCAGTTCGAATCTGATATGGACCGTAAGATGGCTCGGTAGCTCAGTCGGTAGAGCAAAGGATTGAAGCTCCTTGTGTCGGCGGTTCGATTCCGTCCCGCGCCATTTTTTGATATTTATTTGCGGGTATGGTTTAGTGGTAAAACGAAAGCCTTCCAAGCTTTAGTCGCGAGTCCGATTCTCGTTACCCGCTTTAGGGGCCTATAGCTCAGCTGGTTAGAGCGCACGCCTGATAAGCGTGAGGTCGATGGTTCAAGTCCATTTAGGCCCATCTAAATATATGGAGACTTACTCAAGTGGCTGAAGAGGCGCCCCTGCTAAGGGTGTAGATCGGGTTATTCCGGTGCGAGAGTTCGAATCCCTCAGTCTCCGCTATATAATAATAAAAAGGCTTGATACTTCAAAGTATCAAGCCTTTTTATTTACTTTCGTAAGGAAAATGCACGGCAAAAAAGTAATTTACATGTTTAATTTTTGGATTAAAGCAATTACAGTAGCTTCGTGCTTGGTTAATAAGTCGTTTTTATGACGACGTTGCCTAGCACCTTAGATTATGACTAAGCGATAAGAAATATGGTTTACTACTGCGCCGGAAGTTTCAACTTAAATGTATGCTAATCTTTTTAATTAGATTTGATAACCAACAATCGTAAAAGCGGTTATGTTATTTTTCTTTATGGAGCTAGTCTACTTACTGAAGGAATTAAAAGATGATTAATTTTTTGATATACGAGGTCGAAAAAATCATTTACGTCAATCTATTAATTTGATCTTGCAACAGCTTGGAAGCGTTAAAAATACCAATTCCCAATTTTTTATTCTCTAGTAAAGAGCATAAAGGAAAATTCGACCTCCATGCTTTTAAAAAAGGCGTACTGGGCTTGTTGGTACCAAGCAATTTGCCAATTGCGAAAGTGGGAGCATTTTATCTCTACTGGCGATTTTACCGCTAATCGCTTATTAGCAAGCATTTAGGGTGTTTTTGGTAATATTACAGAGCAAAATTGAATTTTTTACTTGTTGTTAACAAATTGTTTTAAAATTATGGTAAATAAAATTGCATGATTTAAAAATAGATTGGTCGAATTGTGGAATCAAAAAATAGCTACAATAAAAAGCCCAGATTATTGGACTTTTTATCTGCTATCCAGATTTAAATTCACAAATTTATTTTGGGGACGATTGTTTGTTCTGATTTAGTGGCGTTTTTTGCCTACTTTGTTTAAGGTACATTATATTAAATTGGTAGTGGTATAAATTAAGGACAGGTAAATGTAATAAATTTGTTTCTAGTTATGCTTCATTAATAGCTGCATTTTTATTAGTAGAATAGACTACACTAACTATTGTTGCTAAAATAATTAAACAAGTTACACCTAACAGTGTTAATGCGATAGTAATACCGAACGAAGCAGTAATTGTAGTAAAAATAGTTGTCATAACTGGCGCAGTCACTACTAAAATCGTGTTAAGCATTCCCATAGTTGATGACAAAATGTTTTGATCGACTGCTTTAACAAGCCACTGTGTTAATTTAGGGTTAGCCGTACCAATAAATATTGCAAGGCTTACCATGATTGGCAGACAAATGAAAATATTTTTAATAAGCATTGTACCAATAACTACGATACTTAAAGTTGCTGAAATAATTGCGATAGTGAATAATGACATATTCTTGAATAATTTTGTGCCTACAATACTACCAAGTGCCATACCAGCAGTCATTACACCTCCTATTAGGGCAATCGTAAAACTGTATGTTCCAATGACCATAGAAGACTTATTACCGGCGATTACGATTGAAATTAAAGGTTCAATTGTTCCTAAAACTCCATTTAATAAAGCAATTACTAAAACGACTGCTAACAACCCCTTTGCCTTTTTTACTTGTTTGAATGATAAAGCAATTGTTTTAAAGAACCCCTCTTCATTAACTGACGTAGTTCCTTCTTGAGGACGAGTCTTGTAATAATTACGGCCGACGCTGGCAAAAAGGGCACCTGCCACTAAAAATGTTAAGGCGTTGAAGATTGCTAGACTAGAATAAGACATGAAAAGTAATAAACCAGAACCAATGAATTGTGCAATCATATTGATAATACCGTTGATCCCACTAACAAATCCTTCAGCTTCAGCAACTTCATCATCTCCAACAATGTTAACAACTAGAGGCATTTGAAGGCCGTTAGAGTATGAGCCAGCGATATCTGATATTAAGTTAATACCAATAACAGCTAAAACTAGATTCCAACCAGCAAAGCCGCTGGCAAAAAGCAAGCCGACGATTAGATAGAGTCCAAAGCGTATAGCGGCTAACCAAACCATTAATTTGAATTTATTTTTGGTACGGTCAGCTAAATAGCCACTAAAAACTTGTAGAATTTGAGGTACTGATTCTGAAATTGAAATCAGTGAAATAGCTAAGGCATAATTTCTTAATTTACTTGCATAAGTAATAAGTGCTAAGTAAAACAAAATATTGCCTGCACCAGATAGAAAACTGGCGATTGTAAATTTTCGATAATCCTTGTTCTTTGCAAAAACGTCCATAATTTTATAACTCCTAAATTAAATATTTTATACATTAAGTTATAACGTGTTTATAATAAGGAATATCAAAAAAAGTCGTATTTGAATGTTAAACGCCAAATTTGAATGAAATTAAGAGGATCACGAATGACAATAGGACAATTGCTAAAGCAATATCGAATTGAGAGCTTGAAAACTCAAAAAGAATGGGCTGGTAATACGATTAGTACATCATATTATTCAAAAGTTGAAAAAGACCAGCACAGAATTACAGCCGAGGATCTAATTGCATTATTGCATGCTAATAACATTAAGCTGTGGGAATTTTTTGGCAGGCTTAGTCAAGAAGATAAAGTAAAATATGATGAAAACAGCGATATCGGCGAAGCAATTAATGAAGCGTTTTATCATAATGATAAGGAACAGCTTAAGGATATTAAAAATGTCATTGCAAATAGCGAAATAGTTGATAAAGAAGATCAGTTGCTATTTATAGATGCACTTATAGCTTTAGTTGGCAATCACGTAGAAGATCTTGATGAAAAAGAACGAATTAAGTTGAAAGAAAAGATTTTTAATATTTCTAATTTTGACGAAAATAAATTAGATTTGTATTGTAACTTGATGCCATTTTATGATCTTGATAGCAACTTGTTAATAAGTCGGCGAGTGATTACGCAATTTTGCCATTCTGGGAGTTCGAATGTTCAAGAAACAATATTAGGAATAGAGATAAACATGTTAATTATGTGTATTGAGAAAAGTAGATATAAAGAAACAGAATTCTTTATTCGGACAGCTGATCAAATTAGTACTAAACCAAATTTGTTTTTTTATAAAAACTGCATTTTTATACTTAAAAATATAGTGAATTATCACTATGAAAGAAAGGATGAGTATTTAAATAAAGCTCGAATGGCAATTGATCACATTAGTTCGTTAGGCATGCCGGAGTATAGCAAAGATATGAAAGACATTCTAGATAAGTATGGGAAAAATTAAAAAAAGTCGTATTTGATATTTAAAATTCAAATACGACTTTTTTATTATCTTCTGTTAAATCGAAAATATACTTAAGCTACAAAGTTTAAAACAGAAGGAGAGGAAAATATGAATACATCAACTTTTACATGGATGATTATTATCATTCACAAGTAATGCAAGTAATGAATAAAGCGGAGCAACAAACAGTTAAACATCAAGTATCTACAAAAGGAGTGTTGATAAAATTTTAAATCACCAGTTTATAAGTTAATATTTTTGGTGGTCTTTTTCTTTTTTTAAAGGCCTTATATGGCGCGGATAGTTTGTTTGAAGACACCTGATTCATTCGCTAACTGCTTGATTGTTTTGGCCACAATACATTCTTCATCTTAGTAATTACTGCTGATTATTTAGGTATAGCTACCAAGAAGTTGAAAACTATAGGATAGCTGCTCGTGTCGCACATGTCTAGATTGTTGACCGGTTAAAAATAAAGAATAGGTTTTTAATGTTATACCTTAAGAAAAAAACAAATTTTTTTCAAAAAAGTCTTGCAAGATCACTTTGAATCCTGTATTATAAATAGCGTTGTGAGTCAACGTAGTAGCTCAACTTAATTATTTGAAAAAATTGTTGACTTTCTTGCTTAAGTTAGGTATTATAATTAAGCGTTATGTGACATTTGTCATGACGAATCTGACCCGTTGGTCAAGTGGTTAAGACATCGCCCTTTCACGGCGGTAACATGGGTTCAAATCCCGTACGGGTCATTACCACTAATATTTTGGTAAATTTACAATTGGAGGATTACCCAAGTGGCTTAAGGGGACGGTTTTGAAAACCGTTAGACGGTCTTGCCGTGCGTGGGTTCAAATCCCACATCCTCCTTTATAATATCGCGGGATGGAGCAGTATGGTAGCTCGTCGGGCTCATAACCCGAAGGTCGGTGGTTCAAATCCATCTCCCGCAATTGGTCCATTGGAGCAGTGGTTTATCTCGTCTCCCTGTCACGGAGAAGATCATCAGTTCGAATCTGATATGGACCGTAAGATGGCTCGGTAGCTCAGTCGGTAGAGCAAAGGATTGAAGCTCCTTGTGTCGGCGGTTCGATTCCGTCCCGCGCCATCAGCCTGGAGGAGTAGCGAAGTGGCTAAACGCGGCGGTCTGTAAAACCGCTCTCTCTGAGTTCGGCGGTTCGAATCCACCCTCCTCCATAATAGGGATATCGTATAAAGGTAGTACATCGGTCTCCAAAACCGCTAGTGTGGGTTCAATTCCTACTATCCCTGTTAAAACTTTATGGCGGAATTGGTGAAGGGGTTAACACACCGGTTTGTGGATCCGGCATACATGGGTTCGAATCCCATATTCCGCCCTAGCATTGGGATATAGCCAAGTGGTAAGGCACTAGACTTTGACTCTATTATGCGCTGGTTCGAATCCAGCTATCCCAATCTATTAATAAAATATTCGATGGCGGTGTAGCCAAGTGGTAAGGCAGAGGTCTGCAAAACCTTAATCGTCGGTTCAAATCCGATCCCCGCCTTTGGTTCAGTCATTGAGCTTTAAATTAATAAGTAGCTTTTATGGCGGTGTGGCGGAATTGGCAGACGCGTCAGACTCAAAATCTGGTGTCCCTTGGGACGTATCGGTTCGACCCCGATCACCGCTATAATAATTAGCCCTTCTGAAGGGCTATTTTTTTATAATTTTTTGCTTTTTTTCTTATATAAATTGCACAAGTATTAACTAATCTTTATAATACCTTTATACGGAGGTATTCAAATGAATATTGGTATTTTTACCGATACATATTTCCCACAAATAAGTGGAGTGGCAACATCAATTGAAACGCTTAAAGAAGCTCTAGAAGATCAGGGACATAATGTTTTTATTTTTACAACTACTGATCCCCATGTTGAAAAAGGACGAGTAGATGCTAATGTTTTTCGTTTTAGTAGTGTACCGTTTATTTCTTTTACTGATCGCCGAATTGCCTATAGAGGTTTTTTTGAAGCAACTAAGGTTGCTCGTGAAGTTAAGCTTGATATTGTTCATACTCAAACTGAATTTGCACTAGGAATGATAGGTAAGTATGTAGCCCATCAGCTCAAGATTCCAGCCATTCATACTTATCATACAATGTATGAGGACTATTTACATTATGTTCTAAATGGTCATTTGCTTAGACCATATCATGTTAAGCAGTTTACCAAGGTCTTTCTTAAAAACATGGATGGGGTAATTGCTCCTAGCGAACGTGTAGACGAACTTTTAAAACGTTATAGGGTTGGTATACCTATAAAGGTAATTCCAACAGGCGTGGACGTTAAAAACATGAATAAGAAGGTAAATCGTGATATTCGTCAAGAACTAGGCATTGCTGCTGATGCACCAGTAATATTAACTTTAAGTAGAATCGCTGGCGAAAAAAAGATTGATCGCATACTTAATGTGATGCCAGAAATCGTTGAAGAATTTCCTAATGTTTGTTTAGTTATTTCTGGTGATGGACCTGATGTTAAAGTATTGCAAGATCAAGTGGAGCGGCTGACCCTTGAAAATAATGTAATTTTTACTGGTGATGTGAATCATGATGACGTCGGAGCCTTTTACAAAATGGCAAATTTATTTGTTTCAGCCAGTGATACTGAAACACAAGGATTAACTTACATTGAAGCATTAGCAGCTGGAACAAAATGTGTAGTTTATGATACTGATTATACTGAACATGTTTTTGATGATCCTGACTTTGGTCAAGTATTTACTACTCCAAGCGAGATGCGCGACAAAATTATATTCTATTTAAATAATAAGCAAACTATAATTCCTAAAGATAAACTAAAGACGAAACTCGATCAAATTTCTGCTGAAAAATTTGGTAGAGAAGTTTATCAGTTTTATCAAGAAGTAATTGATAATTATCAAGAAAATTTTAAAGAGGATTCAAATGATTAGAATCAACATGTTCTCACAAGCAGATTCTGTAGCTGGTCAAGGTGTTGGCTCAGCTTACAAAGAATTGATGAGCTTGCTTAGGACGCATTTAATTAATGAATTTTACGTGACAAATAATAAATATGGGCTGAGTGATTTAACCCACTATCATACAATTAATCCAACTTATTATGCCAATAGTTTTTCACCAGCTAGAGGACGTAAGATTGGATATGTGCATTTTTTGCCTGAAACACTTGAAGGTTCACTTCAATTACCTTCATATGCTAAAAAAGTCTTTTATAACTATGTCATTGATTTTTACAAAAGAATGGATCAAATTGTTGTAGTTAATCCAATTTTTATTGATAAGTTAGTTAAATATGGCATCAGACGAGAAAATATAAAATATATTCCTAATTTTGTAGCTAAAAATGAATTTTATCCCAAGAAACAAGTAGAAAAAAATGCTTTTCGTCATCAAATAGGGATTCCATTGGATAAATTTGTTGTTTTTGGAGATGGTCAAGTTCAAGCACGTAAAGGTGTCGATGATTTTGTAAAAATGGCCAAAGCTAATCCAGAGATTCAATTTATTTGGGCTGGAGGTTTCTCATTTGGTAAAATTACTGACGGCTATGAGCATTTTAAAAAAATGGTTGACCAACCACCAAAAAATTTGCAATTTACAGGGATCATTGACCGGCAAAAGTTAGTTGACTACTTAAATATTGCCAATCTTTTTGTTTTACCATCATATGATGAATTATTTCCAATGTCAGTGCTTGAAGCATTTAGCTGTGGTACGCCAGTATTATTGCGTAATCTTGACTTATATGAAGCAATTATTAGTGGCTATTATCTAAAAGGTAAGGACTTTGCTGAGATGAATGCACAACTTCGTCAAGCTGTGCAAGATCAAGCGCTCTTAAATAAATACAGTAATTTATCAATTAAAGCTAGTGAAAAATATTCAGAAAATAACTTAGCAAAAATTTGGAACGATTTTTATCATGAACAATATGAAATTGGACAAAAATTAGGGCAGATTCACTAATGAATAAAAAATATTTTTGGGGAATTGTGGTTGTTTTATTAATTAGTGGCGGAGTCTTATACTTAGACCTCAAAGACATACCTTTTGTTCACTTAATCGAAGCTGCTAAAAATATAAATGTTATTGCTTTATTTGCAGTATTTGGTCTAATGATGCTATCTTATGCTTTTGAAGCGAGTATATTAGCAGTGTTAGCGAAGAGAAAGAACGAACCTAGGCGCTCAAGATGGGCTTTTTTTCGTATACCGATAATCCAAGCTTTATTTAATGCAATAACGCCTATGTCAACTGGGGGACAACCTTCACAGTTAGCAGCAATGATTCAGATTGGAATTGAAGGAGGACGGGCGACTTCAATTTTATTAATGAAATTTATTATTTATCAAATTGTAGTATTTTTTGCTTATGTGATAACGATTATTACTGGATTTAACTTGGTTGCAACCAAGTTCGCTGGCTTGGCTTTTCTGATTGCGGTTGGTTTTTTACTACACATTAGTTCAATTGTCTTTTTACTAGCAATTTTTTTTGCTTATGATTGGACAAAAAGAGTGACAAATATCTTAATGGATTTATTGAGTAGATTTATTAATACTAGCCGAGTTGCTGGCTGGCGAAATGGTACTTTAGAAAAGATTGATGCCTTTTATTATGAAAGTCAGAAATTAAGACAGGAAAAAAAGAAATTACTTTTGTCTGGTAGTTTAACGATATTACAGTTACTGTGTTTTTATTCGGTGCCATATTTGATATTACTAACTTTAAATGTATCGGCTGATTGGGTAAGCGTCACTCAAATGAATATTATGATTATGATGTTGATGTCAATAGTCCCAATTCCAGGAGCATCTGGTGGCGCTGAGTATAGTTTTCAGACACTTTTTGCAACATTTGTTTCTTCGCGTGGTTCATTGATTTTGGTTATGTTTTTGTGGCGTTTTGTTACGTATTTTTTTGGCATGATTTTAGGAATATTAGGCTGGATTTTTAAACCCCAAAAAATTTCTAGTACACTAGATGATTGATTTTAACTAAAAGATGTAGTAAGTAATCATACTGATTAGGATATTGGCATGGCAAAAGGAGAATAAAATGACACGAATTAAATCTTTTCTTCAATGGCTAACACAAGATAAATTGGGTTTTTTTGTCATTGTTTTAATGGCCTTTTGGCTAAAAACCTACATTGCATACTTGACCAAATTTAATTTAGGTTCAGTGGGTGCGATGCAAAACTTTTTATTATTTATTAACCCGCTTCCTGCTGCCATTTTATTGATGGGAATAGGTCTATTTTTTAAAGGGCGTAAATCATACTGGATTATTTTATCAATTGATCTATTACTGACTTTATGGTTATTTGCTAATATTTTATATTATCGGGAATTTTCTAACTTTTTATCCGTTTCAATTATTAAGACTTCTGGTTCAACTGCAGATAATTTAGGTAAAAGTATTATAGGAATAATTCATCCAAGTGATTTTTTAGTTTTTCTGGATTTCATAATAATTATTGGATTAATATCCAGTAAGGTAATTAGGTATGATCTCCGTCCTTTAAAATTGAAATTCAATTTATTAGTAGAGGGACTAGCAGCAATATTAATTGGACTGAACTTATTAATGGCACAAAAAGATCGGTCTGGCCTTTTAACTAGAACTTTTGATAATAGTTATATTGTTAAATACCTAGGAATGAATGAATATGCAATCTATGATGGCTTTAAAACCGCCCAAACAAGTGAACAGATGGCTAAAGCTAATGTATCAGATTTGCAATCGGTAAAAAAGTATTTAAAAAGTAATTCAGTTAAACCTAATGCAACATATACTGGCGTTGCCAAAGGGAAAAATGTTTTAATTATTCATTTGGAAAGTTTTCAGCAATTTTTGATTGACTACAAGTGGAAAGGTAAAGCAGTTACCCCCAACTTGAATAAGCTTTATCATTCTAAAAATAGTCTAAGTTTTGCTAATTTTTATAATCAAGTTGGTCAAGGTAAGACATCAGATGCTGAAATGATGCTTGAAAATTCACTTTACGGCTTGCAGTCTGGTTCAGCTATGTCTAGTTATGGCACATCTAATACCTTTGAGAGTGCTCCAGCCATCTTAAAGCAAAAAGCAAATTATACAACTGCAGTTATGCATGGTGGAGCAGGATCATTTTGGAATCGAAATAATGCATACAAGCAGTTCGGCTATCAATACTTTATGCCCCTTTCGTACTATGATAATAAGCCAAAATATTATATTGGTTATGGCTTAAAAGATAAAATCTTTTTCTCTCAATCAATTAAATATATAGAGCGCCTGCCGCAGCCGTTTTATTTAAAATTGCTAACCGTTACTAACCATTATCCTTATGAGATCGATAAGAAAAACCAAAAAATAGAACGTACGGATACTGGTGATGAAACAGTTGATGGTTATGTTCAGACAGCGCATTACTTGGATCAGGCTGTAGGTGAATTGCTTTCTTGGATGAAAAAAACGGGCCTAGATCAAAAGACAATTTTGGTTCTATATGGTGATCACTACGGTATTTCTGGTAATCATCATAAAGCTAGCGCTGAATTATTAAAGCAAGCTGATTTTACTAATTTCGATAATTTAAAATTTCAAAGGGTACCATTAATATTTAACATGAGAGGACTTAATGGCGGCATTAAAAAAACATATGGCGGTGAAATAGATGTGTTGCCAACTTTACTAAATTTACTTGGAATTAATAATCAAGATACTATTCAATTTGGGCATGACTTGTTGAGTTCAGCAGCGCCGCAAATTGTTGCTCAAAGAAATGGCGACTTTATTACGCCAAAATATGCAAAAGTAGGCGGAAATTATTATAGTACTAAGACAGGATTAGAAATAGAACATCCTGATAAAAAATTAAATGCTGAACTTGTTGGCCTCTCAAATAAAGTTACTACGCAATTGTCGCTATCAGACCGAGTAATTGCGGGGAATTTGCTACGTTTTTATAAGCCTAAATGGTTTAAAAAAGTTACGCCACATAAATATGATTATAATGAGGAAAAGTCTTTGAAAGATTTATTTAGTCAAAATAAGACTTCAATGTGGTATCAGAATCATCAGAAGTCAACGCAGTCGAAGTTTAAAACTGATGCGCCAGAATTGGAAAAATAAAATTAGTAATAAAACATATTTTGTGCTAAAATTTAACAGTAATCGTATCTGTATATTGGAGGCAGCATATTGTATAATTTATTTATGACGCTACTAATTATTGTTTCAATTTTAATCGTTATTGTTACAATGATGCAGCCGCAAAAGCAGCAAGATGCATTAAATGCCTTATCTGGCGGTGCAGTTTTTAGTGGACAAACAAAAAAACGTGGTTTTGAAGCATTTATGGAAAAAGTGACCGCAATTTTATTAGTTCTCTTTTTTGCTTTTGCTATTGTGTTAGCTTATTTGTCCTCAAAATAAGCGTTGGTTCCTCCCAATCAAACGATGGGAGGATTTTTTTTATCTTTTTATTAAAGAATGGAGATTAGTGCATGGCACAAAACGATAAAATCTTAGCTAATGTTTTAGAGATATTTCGTCATAATCCCAAAAAACAATATCAAGTAGAACAAATTGATCGAATGTTGCGGCGCGACCACCTAGGTAACTTTTCTGATATCGTTAAAGCTTTGTCTTTCCTTGAGCAACAAAAACAAATTATTACTGACGGCAACGGACATTATCAGCTTACTCAAGAAAATATTGTTGTTGAAGGAGTTTTTAAGGCTAATAGTAAAGGATTTGGCTTTGTGAGACTCGAAGATGAAGAAGCCGATGATGTCTTTATTGCTAAAGATTATACAAATTGTGCACTTGATGGTGATCAAGTGCGTGTAAAGATCACTGCTGGTGGTAACCCTTGGAATGGTAAGGGGCCAGAGGGTCAAGTTGAAGAAGTTGTTGAACATGGCATTGAGAATGTAGTCGGGGAATTTAATCCTTTAACCGATCAACAAGTTAAAGTTAGTCATTATATTGGCTATGTAGTAAGTACTAATAAAAAATTAGCAAATTACCGTATTTATGTGGGTGAAGTCGGACTACACCCACAAAAGGGTGACATTGTTAAGGTGGCAATTGAAAAGTATCCTAATGAAGCTAATCCTGATACAATGCTAGGAATTATTACCAACGTCATTGGTAATAAAAATACTCCTGGTGTTGATATTATGGCAATTGTTTCTGCTCATAACGTTCGTTGTGAATGGGATCAAAAAGCATTGGATCAAGCTAACGCAATTCCGGATCATGTGACTGCTGAAGATATGGCTAATCGAGAAGATATTCGTGAACAACCAACAGTTACAATTGATGGTGATGATTCTAAAGACTTTGATGATGCAGTTGTTTTGTGGAAATTACCTAATGGTAATTATCATTTAGGTGTTCACATTGCTGATGTTGCCTATTATATTAAAGAAAATTCTCCTTTAGACCAAGAGGCATACACTAGGGGTAACAGTACCTATTTAGTTGATCGAGTAATTCCAATGTTACCATTTAGATTATCTAATGGAATTTGTTCCTTAAATGAGGGCGAAGACAGATTAGTTTTATCATGCGATATGGAAATTACTCCTGAAGGTGAACGGGTAAATTACTGTATACATCCTTCTGTTATGCGCTCACAGGCTAGAATGACTTATAACAATGTAAATAAGGTCTTAGATTTAAATAATCGTGAACCATTGGAAGAAAAATACCATAAGCTGGCACCAATGCTACATGATATGGCAGAATTGCACAATGCACTTTATCAAAAGCGCCATCAGCGTGGTGCAATTGATTTTGAAGAACCGGAAGCTAAAATTGTCGTCGATGAGCTAGGGAAACCCGTTGATATTGTCCTTCATAATCGTGGAATTGCCGAAAAAATGATAGAATCCTTTATGCTGATAGCTAATGAAACAGTAGCTGAGGATTTTTATAAAAAGCATGTTCCGTTTTTATATCGGGTCCATGAAACTCCAGATGGTGAGCGGATTAAGGGATTCTTTGAATTTTGTAGTGCTTTTGGGTTGCAAATTACGGCTGATCCTAACCATGTTCGCCCAATTGACTTACAAAAAGTAGTTTCAAAAACATTAGAAACGCCAGAAGAAGCTGTGGTTCAGATGATGATGCTTCGTAGTCTAAAACAGGCACATTATTCAGAAGAACCGCTAGGTCACTTTGGTCTTGCAGCCAAATTTTATACGCATTTTACTTCACCAATTAGGCGTTATTCTGATTTAATGGTTCACCGTATGATTCATGAATACATGGATCAGGGAACCGATAAAGCTATTCAAGCTCATTTTGCTAGTTGTTTACCTGATGTTGCCGATCAAACTTCAACTCAAGAACGTGTGTCAATTGATACTGAACGCGAAGTTAATGATTTAAAGATGACGGAATATATGTCGGATCAAGTTGGACAACACTTTGCTGCAGTTGTTTCATCCGTAACTAGTTTTGGTATGTTTATTCAGTTACCCAATACAGTTGAAGGTTTAATTCATATTTCGAATTTAACGGATGATTTTTATAGTTTTAATGAAAAAAGCATGACTTTAACTGGACGAGGAACGCACAAGCAATATCATGTTGGAATGCCAATTAAGGTTACTTTAATAAATGCTAATATTGAACAGCACCAACTTGACTTTGAAATCTATGATCCTGATGCACCTAAGAAGGCACATAATGATCGTGGGCATGGTTTTAAGAAGACGCAGGACCGTAACCGCTCTAATCATCGTGGTAAGCGGACTGGTTTTCATCAAAGCGGCAATCATCCGCATTTAAGTAGATATAAGCGGTAGGTTAAAAAATTGAAGAATGAAAAGAATGAGAATTTAGTTGCTCAGAACAAGAAAGCGCACCATGATTATTTTGTTAAAGATACTTTTGAAGCGGGAATTGCTTTAACTGGAACAGAGATTAAATCTGTGCGAGCACGGCGGATAAATTTGCGTGATGGTTATGTTCAGATAATTAATGGATCAGCTTTTTTGGAAAATGTGCATATTAGTGAATACAAGCAAGGTAATCGCTATAACCATGAACCACTTCGAAGTAGACGCCTATTGTTACATAAAAAAGAATTATTGCGTTTAGCAAAGGCACAGGCTGAACGAGGAATCGCTATTATTCCGCTTAAAGTATATATCAAACATGGCTTTGCAAAAGTATTACTTGGTGTGGGTCAAGGTAAGAAAAAATATGATAAACGAGAAACAATTAAAAAACGCGATCAAGAACGTGAAATTCGTCGCCAGTATAAAATTTAAAAATAGTTTGGCTAATTTAGTAGTCAAACTATTTTTTATTAAAAATTGAATTTATTTTATCTAGTTAAACAAGCAATTTGATTTTTAGATTTAAACAATTTATTGGTTAAATCTTTTCTCAGAGTTACAGCTAAAGAAGAAAGATTATTTTTATACTTAAAAAATATAAATATAACTGGACTTTATATTGTAGATATAGATAATATAATGCTGAGGTCTAAATTTTGGCCGATTCATTTAAATTAGTTAATTATTATTTTAAGAAGGTACAGAGTAAATTTGGGTTTGTAATATGTTATTTTATAAACCAATAATTTTAATAAAAATTATGCGCCACAAGTATAATTGTCTTCTGACGTAAAAATTATGCTTATTTATTCAGATTTCATTTATTTGCTTACAACTGTGATATTTCGTATTATTAAAGTGTATGTGTATGTATAGTTACACTTGCTTACAATAATATACTCGGTTACTTTTTGAAAAGTAGACTATAATTTTGCAAAAGTTATTTAATTTAATTTTATATTTTAAAATATTTGCTAATTTTGCTAATAATGTGAGGATTTGAAACAAAATGGAATTTAATGATGTTTATAATGGTGAACGTGTGACACGTAAGTTTACAAATCGTAAAGTCAATGAAAACTTACTTGCTAAAATAATTGAACGTGCTAAGCAATCACCTTCACTGCTCAATTCACAGCCATGGAAGGCATATGTTTTAACAGGTGAAGCATTAAAAAAATTTAAAAAAGATGTCAAAGAGCAATTGGATGCCAACGTTGAACCAAATGAAGATTTTACCAAAATGCTATCACTTAATTGGGATTTATATCCTAGTCAAAATATGGCAACAGTTGGGGCTTCACAACCCTATTTTTTTAATAATAAAATGGAATTATTTACAGAAGCAAATAATACTATGTTTAATGCCCAAGATATAGTTTTTTTAACAATTCCGAAAGCTTCGCCCATATGGTCGGTGTTTGACTTAGGGATTTTTGCACAAAGTATTATGCTTTTAGCGATTGATGCCGGCTTAGCAATTATGCCAGCCCATTCAATGGTTTCTTATCCTGAAGTAGTAAGGAAATATACCAAAATTCCTGATGAGGAACTAGTTGGAATGGCGATTGGTCTAGGCTATCGTGACAATGCAGCAGAAGTCAATAACTCCAAGTATATTCCTAATAGATTACCTACTGAAGAAGTTTATAAATTAGTTAAGTAAAGGGATAGATTTTTCCATTAAAAGGGAGCGATTAATGTTAAGATATATGCTAGAGGATAATTAATAAAAGGTGATATAAATTTTGAATGATACCCAAATAATTATAAATTTGTTTGCTACCCTAGTAATTTTTGCTTTTGCTGCTTTTTTTGTGGCAGCAGAGTTTGCACTAGTGCAGACAAGATCGAGCCAACTTGAAGATATGTTAGCTAATAATGAAGGTAATCCGCGCAAGGTTAAACATGCTCTGCGAATGGTTCATAACTTAAATGAATATTTGTCAACAACTCAAGTCGGGACAACATTAGTAGGAGTAGTTTTAGGTTGGTTTTCAGCCGATACGTTTGCCGCGATAATTGAACATCTCTTAAAGCTAGCACCGGTGAATTATTCTTTACTTAGATCAATTAGTGCGATTTTGGGTGTAATTTTATTAACTTATTTAGAAGTTGTAGTTACAGAAATTGTACCTAAAAATATTGCAATCGATATGCCAGTAAAGATATTACTTAAAATTGTTACGCCCTTGCAGCTTTTTCATACTCTGGTTTATCCATTTGTTTGGTTATTGAATGTTAGTTCTAATTCGCTATTAAAGTGGCTGGGATTTGAGCCAGCTGATGAAGAGAATCAGGTTTATTCTCAATCAGAAATTATCAAATTATCAAGAAAAGCTGTTCATGGTGGTTCACTTGATAAAAATGATTTAACTTATATGAAACGTGCTTTTGAATTTAATGATAAAGTTGCCAAAGATATTATGACAGATCGGACTAGGCTAATAGTTATTAATTCAGCTGATACAATTAAGAAGGCTTTAAAAATGTATCTAGATGATGGTTTTAGTCGACTGCCGGTTGTTCGCGATAATAATAAAGATAATATTGTTGGCTATATATATGCTTATGATGTGATTCAACAAAGCCAAATTGACGAACGAGTACCAGTGACAAGAATTATTCGCACAATGATTACAGTTCCAGAATCAATGCCCATTCAAGATATTCTACATTTAATGATAAAAAAACATACCCCAATTGTTTTAGTGGTTGATGAATATGGTGGAACAAGCGGAATTGTAACTGATAAAGATATTTATGAGGAGCTTTTTGGAACTGTTAAAGATGAAATTGACGATGTTTCTGATGATTATATTATTCAAGATAAGAAAGGAAACATCCGAGTTTCCGGTAAAACTACTCTGTATGATTTTGCCCGCTACTTTCGGACAGATTTAAAAAGCTTTCAAGATAGTGATATTATCACAATCGGTGGTTATATGATGGAACATTATCCAGATTTGAAAGAACATCAAACTGTAAAATTAGAGAATTTTGAATTTGAACTGGAAAGTATAGAGCAAGGATTTATGCGTTGGTTTGTTGTGAAACCACCAATAAATGAAACCAACGAATAGCTAATATTAAAAAAAGGAACTATTGGTTTTA
Source organism: Lactobacillus sp. ESL0225 (assembly GCF_003692905.1). Taxonomy (NCBI): domain Bacteria; kingdom Bacillati; phylum Bacillota; class Bacilli; order Lactobacillales; family Lactobacillaceae; genus Lactobacillus; species Lactobacillus sp. ESL0225. The sequence goes on from NZ_REHK01000006.1 coordinate 17,668, forward strand.
GATAGTTCCTCTTTTATTAAATTTAATTATTTTTAAGACTAGCAATAACTTCAGGTTTAAGTACCCCGATAAAACGTAAATTACGGTAAAAATTCATAAAATCTAAACCATAACCAACTACAAATTCATTGCCAACTTTTGAGCCGTAATATTCAATCTCAACGTCAGTTCTACGATTAGTTTCTTTATTCAGTAAAACACAGCATTTGACACTTTTGGCACCACGTTTTTTCAGCAAATCTTTCACATATTTTAAAGTCAATCCTGTGTCAACAATATCTTCAACAATCAGAACGTCACGATTTTTAACATCGGTTTGCAGGTCTGAAATAAGGTCCACTTTGCCAGATGATTCTAATTCATTACCATAGCTGGATACATCAAGAAAATCAATTTCTTCTTTAACGTCCATTTCTCGAACAAGGTCAGTTAAAAAGAAAATTGCACCTTTAAGTGCACCAACAATCAGTGGTTGCTTGCCTGCATAGTCTTGGGTTAACTGTTTGCCTAATTTGACGCACATTTCGTGAATATCATCTTCGGTAAACAACTTATGATCAATAATACTGTTAATATTGTCGTTTTTCGGCATTTATTTACCTTTCACTTTAAACAATTTAAATTTCTAATAAAGTCGATTATATCATTTTCTAGATGAAATAGTAGATAGTTTTAATTTTTTTTGTCTATACAAGGTTTTTATTTAAAAATGAAGTTTAATTTAAATTGTAGTTTTCTTAATATAAATTTTGCTACAATTAAGAATAATAGTAAAAAATGAAAGGCTAAAAAATGAAAAAAGAAGAAGAAATTAAAATGCTTAAAGCCTTTGCAGATGCAAACGCAACCTCTGGCTTTGAAGAAGAATTTGTTAAATTGTTTACAGAAACTGTGAAGAGTTACGCTGATATTAAAATTGATGGTATGTTGAATGTTTATGCAGCTAAAAAGCAAAATAAAGCTCACCGTCCAATAATCCAGCTTGATGCACATTCAGATGCTGTTGGCTTTATTACACAGGCTGTAAGGCCTAATGGCTTAATCAAATTTGTTCCACTTGGTGGCTGGGTTAAATACAATATTCCAGCTTTACGTGTCAAAATTAGAAATCGTGATGGTGAGTATATTCCAGGAGTAGTGGCAACTAAACCGCCTCATTTTATGACTGAAGCAGAGCGTAACAATGTTCCAGATGTTGCTGACATGTCGATTGATGTTGGTTCAAGCTCACGCGAAGAAACTATTAATGATTACAAAATTGACACTGGCTGTCCAATTTTCGTTGATGTAAAATGCGAATATAATGATAAGACAGGTTTGTTTTTTGGTAAAGATTTTGATGATCGCTTTGGTGCAGCCGCAATGGCGGATGTTCTTGAAGAATTAAAAGATGAACAAACAAACTTTAATATCGTTGCTGCTCTTTCAAGTCAAGAAGAGGTTGGGTTACGAGGTGCGTATGTAACAGCTAGGGAAGTTAAACCCGATTTGGCGATTGTGCTAGAATCATGTCCAGCTGATGATACTTTTACCCCTGACTGGTTATCTCAAACTGGTCTTAAAAGAGGACCGATGCTACGTGACATGGATACCTCATTCTTACCTAATCCTAAATTTCAACAGTATGCCTGCGATGTAGCTGATAAAAATCATATTCCTTATACGCGCTCAGTTCGTACTGGTGGGGGACAAGATGGAGCCGCTATTTACTATGAAAATGGTGCACCTACTATTGTGATTGGTATACCTGTACGATATGAACATTCACCATATTGCTTCAGTGCATACCATGATTTTAAGGCTGCAGTTGATTTAGCAGTGGCAATTATTCGTGACATGACTGAGGAAAAGCTTGCTAGTTTTAGTAATTTTTAAATACTTAATAAAATAAAATCGTGTAAGCAAAGGCTACACGATTATGCTATAATACAGAAGAAGTCACTAGGGGTGCATATAGCTGAGAAATACCCTCTGAACCTGAACGGGATAATTCCTGCGTTAGGGAAGTGTAACAGAGTAAATTACTAAGTACTCCTAATGACTTAATAGTTATTTAGGAGTATTTTTATGTTTACAAGATCATCAAAGTGGAATACTAAATCAATTATTTTAGTTGCTTTAATCGGAATAATTATGGGTGTGATTTACACTTATGGCTTCAATTGGGCCTATAATTTAATTAAAATGGCCTTGATTCCAACAGGCTTTGCACCGGTAGTTGATACAGTTTTTACAGGTTTGTGGCTCATGGCTGCGCCTTTAGCAATATATTTTGTGCCAACTGCTGGGTCTGGTACTATTGGTGAATTATTAGCGGCAGTTGTTGAAATGGCGATTGGGGGACAATGGGGAGCAACGACTATTATATCTGGTATTCTACAGGGGGCATTAAATGAAATTGGCTTTTTCCCTAAAAAAGAACGCTATCAGAAATTTTCTTGGGCAAGTGTGATAACAGGAGCAATTTTTGCTGGCTTGGGCTGCTTTATTTTGTCATATGTGCTTTATGGTTGGTCAAAATTTAGTCTTGTACTACAAATAACAATGTTTATTACTAACTTGATTTCAGCTGTTGTTTTTGATGGTATTTTAGTTAAATTAATTATTAATATGTTTGAACGTGCTGTAAAGCCAAAAATAAGTTAATTAGAGTAAAATAGTTGCAACTTATCCTGTCCAAAGGTTGATAGCAGATAAAACAGTTAGCGGCTATTTTTGTTTTGGTTGAAATTTGGCTCTAGCTCGAGTAAATTTTTTGATAAAAAGAATAATTCGGATATATTAGATATAGATAAGGGGAATTATGGTAAAAGATATTACGAACTGGCGCTCATTAGGCGGTTATGTCGGTGCAAATGGGAAAAAAGTAAAAGAAAATATGCTTTTTCGGTGTGGACAGTTATTTGATTTATCTTTAGAGCAAAAGGAGGCCGTCCGAAATAAATATCAAATTAAGCAATTAATAGATTTTCGTGGTGCTGATGAACGAAAAGAATATCCAAATTATATTTGGAATGGATTAACTTATATTACGATAGATGTTCTAGCAGATGCTGCTACTAACCAAGCTAGTCTTGATGAAATTATTTCTGCTAATGGGGATGTTGCAGGTAATATGCTAATTACATACAAGCAACTAGCTTTAACAAATTCTGCGCGTGAGGGATATCAACAATTTTTGCTGACTCTAGTTGACAATCCCGTACCAACAGCTTTCCATTGCTTTGCGGGAAAAGATCGCACTGGTGTTGCAGCAGCGTTAATTTTAAAGTGTTTGGGTGTTGGTAATCATGATATTTTTACTGATTATTTAAAGACAATTGAAGCAAGAAGCAAAGCTAATAACGAAATTTTAAATCTTTTAAAAGGACAGTTAGATGCAGTTCAACTTGAAAGTGTAAAGGCAGCACTAACTGTACAGCCTTCGTATTTAGAATGCTATTTTAAAACAATTGAGCAGAATTATGGGGATTTTGATAATTACTTGGTAAATGGGTTGAAGTTGCCAACTAATTTTAAGGAAAAAATGCAAGGTACTTATTTGGAATAATTAATGAATAATCATCAAATAACTTAGTAGCAAAAAGGACTGATCTCGAACATAAAGGAGAATCAGCCCTTTTTATTTAGAACAGAATGTACTTTGGTTGTCAACATATCAATAGCAACATCATTAGTGCCACCTTCTGGAATAATGATGTCAGCATAACGTTTAGTGGGTTCAATAAATTGATGATACATCGGCTTAACTGTGTCAAGATACTGTTCAATTACTGAATTAATTGAGCGCCCACGTTCTTCAATGTCTCGTTCAAGTCGGCGAATAAAACGAATATCGTCATCAGTATCAACGTAAACTTTAATATCCATTAAGTCACGAATTTTTTTACTGGATAAAACTAAAATTCCTTCAAGTATAATAATATCAACGGGTTCAGTATGAATTGTTTCGCTGCTACGAGTGTGTTCTTTAAAATTATAAACTGGCATCTCAATAGGTTTATGTTGTAATAAACTTTGCAAATGCTTAGTCAAAAGGGGAACATCAAAAGCATCTGGATGATCGTAGTTAATATTTAAGCGTACATCCATTGGCACCCCGGTGTTATCTTTATAGTATGAATCTTGCGTCATAATTAAGACATGCTCATTTTCTTGCATTTGTTCCACAATTTTATTAGCAATAGTAGTTTTACCGCTGCCTGAACCACCGGTTATACCGATTACAACGGGTTTTTCAAGTTGAGACATTAAGACACTCCTTTTTTTATCAAATAACATTTTACTTTACTTTGTCAAGAATTACCAATTGATTAGGTAAAAAATACTGATTTAGCAAATAAAATTTATTTGGATATAGTCAGAATTGGGAAAATAGTTCTCAACTGTTAGGTTAGCTAATTTGCTTGTGGTTCAGCTTAACTTAATAAGCTTTATTTTTTTGAAATAAGTGTATTAGATTTTGCTTGCTAGTGTACTTGTTTCCCCAAGAGCTATTGACTCATTTAATGAAAGCGATTACTATATCTTTGGTACCAAAAAATAATTATTTATCATTTATATTTTAAAAAAATGTTTTTAGTAGTCATGTTTTAACCTTGTTTATTTTTCAAAAGATACATTAATTAGTAAAAGAGGACCAAGAGCTAGAATGGAATATAAAGAAAGAACAGCTGCTACGCAAGCCCAGGAATATATACAAGATTTAATTCAATTTAAGTCCGCTACTAAATTTTTGCCATCGCAAAGAGCAATTGCTGAAGAACTAGGAGTTAGTCGCAATGCTGTGTTACATGCACTAGTAAAGTTGAAGAGTGCAGATCAAGTTTCAACTAAGGAAAGGACAGGAATTGTTGTAAACACTAAAATTAATATTAATATGCTTGGCATGGAATCAATGACAGTAGAGATAAATGATCGACTGATTCAAATTAACCATCTAACTACTGAATTGATTTCTGTACCAAAAAATTTAATTAATTTCTTTGGTCCAACGGTAAAGAAATTAATTAAAATAAGTCGAGTACGATTAAAAAATAAAATCCCTTTAACCTATGAAACTACGTACTTTAATGCTGCAAAATTTAAAGAATTTGCTGAAATTGATTTTACTAATAAATCTTTATATGCGTTATTAAAAGATAAATACGGAATTGTCTTAGCTTATGGGAAGGAAAATATTGCTTGTAGCTTGGCAAATGAAAAAATAAGTGAAATTTTAAAGGTGAAAAAAGATACCCCGCTTTATCGCATCGATAGTTTTAATTATTTAGAGGATGCTACCCCGATAGAAGCAACTACGCAGTACCTGATTGGCAGTAAATTTAAATATCATTTTACGGCTGCTGATATTTATATTTATTTGTAGGAATAAAAAAGTGTTATTTAAAGAAGTTTATGCGGACTTAAAGTTGAAAATCACGCAAAAGAATTATTTGCCTGGCAGTAATTTGCCCACTGAGACGGAATTACAGGAATATTATCAGGTCAGTAGAACAACTATTCGCAGAGCAATTGACCAACTTGTAGCAGAAAATAAGGTTATACGAAAAAAGGGCAGTGGCTTATTCGTTGCTCCAGCAATTTCAAAGCAAAATATCTTAGAAATGACAGGTATCATTAAACAATCAGTTCCTGACCTAGCAGACATGATAAAATTTAAAGATAGTTATTTAAGGTTGGTTGGTCCATATTATGCTGATGTTTTTAATATTAGTGCTAATGAACTGCTATATTTTATTTCGTTTGTAATCAATATAAAAGGACAATTAACATGGGAAAAGTTGATTTTACCCCTAGAATATTTTCCTGACTTTGATCCCACTTGCTTAAAGATAATGTCAATTATTGAAGCAGTTAATTCTGGTAAATTAAAACTCAAGAACTTATTTCAAGATTTTCAATTAATAAGAGCAACGGATGAGATAGGCAAGCAGTTGTGCATCCAAAAACAAGCGCCAGTATTTAAAATAACTAATCTTTTTTCAACTAAAGATAGCAAAATTGTAGCCATTGAGTACAGGCTACAAGATGCTTTAACTACCAAGTACTCAATTGATTTTAATTAGTGGAGGGAAAATAATGATTAAGCTTGTAAGAGTAGACCATCGATTAGTTCACGGCCAAGTGGCCGTTTCTTGGTTCAATAGTTTAGATGTAAATACAATTTTTGTGGTTAATGATGAAGTTGCTAAGGATGATTTTCGGAAATCAGCTATTCGATTGGCTAAACCAGAGAACTCTAAATTAGTAATGAAATCGGTTGATGATAGTATCAAAGCCATTAATTCTGGGGTAACTGATAAGTATAAAATGCTAATTGTAGTTGAATCGGTGGCCGATGCGACTAAATTAATTAAGGGGACAGGAGAAAAAATCAAAAGTTTGAATTTGGGTGGAACTAAACCACGACCTGAAACTAAAAATTATGCAAAAACAATTAACTTAACTCCGACAGAAGCAGATCAGCTTGATGAACTTCAAGCTAGTGGGGTTGATGTTTGGATAAAGCAAGTTCCCAATGATGATAAGCGGGAATTTCATAAATAGAGTTGAGGAGCTTAAGGTATGAATGTTTATGTAACAGCAATTATTTTAGCCTTAATTGCAATGTTGGGAAATGGTGAGTATTTTTTAGGTTCATCAATGCTATCAAGACCACTTGTAACATGCACATTAACAGGACTAGTATTAGGAAATCTGCAACAAGGCATCATTATGGGTGCAACTTTGGAACTAGCCTTTGTAGGTTCATTTTCAATTGGTGGAGCTATTCCCCCGGAAATTATTTCAGGTAGTGTTTTAGGTACAGCTTTTGCTATCGGTGCTGGGAAAAGTACCGCTGTTGCTTTAACGCTTGGTATTCCTATTGCATCACTAGTTTTAGTAATTAAAAATTTGTGCTTTATCTTTATTTTGCCTTACTTTGTTCATCGAGCTGATCATTATGCAGAATTAGCTGATGGCAGTGGTATAAGTCGAATGAATGTTTTAGGAGGCTTTTTTTCAGTTAACTTACCAATTGGTTTAGTGGTAGGGATTTCTTATATTTTAGGTAGCCCAGTAATTAAAGGAATTTTAAGTGTAATTCCGCAATTCATTATTAATGGCTTGGGAATTGCTACTGGGTTGCTACCAGCTTATGGTTTTGCCCTTTTAATGAAAATGATGATTAATAAAAAGAATGCAACTTTTTTTATCATCGGATTTGCGTTAGCAGTTTATTTAAAGATTTCAGTTACCGGAGTTGCCATTTTTGGAGCTTGTCTTGCCTTGATTTTAACGGGATATTCCGCATTTAACGGTAAACCAGTAGTAAATACGGCGCCGAGTACTAATAAAACAGCTAAATTAAATACAGAAAATGGAGGCATTGACTATGAAGATGAAGAATTCTAAGTTACTTACTAAAAAAGACCTAATGAAGACTTTTTGGCGTTCATTTACAATGGAATGGGCATGGAACTATGAGCGGCAGATGAACTTAGGTTACTCCTATGCCATGGCTCCTGCCTTACGGAAAATCTATGGGAATAATAAAGAAAAATTGCAGGCTGCTTATAAACGCCACCTGGAGTTCTATAATGTCACTCCATGGCTAAGTACTTTTCCATTAGGAATTTCCATTGCAATGGAAGAGCAAAATAAACTTGATCCTGAATTTGACGATGTAGCAATTAATAATATTAAGGTAGCGCTGATGGGTCCACTAAGTGGTATTGGTGATTCATTTTTTTGGGGTACTTTACGGGTGATTGCAACCGGGATTGGTACTTCACTTGCTCTGCAAGGTAATATCTTAGGCCCACTACTATTTTTGCTAATTTTTAATATTCCAGCATTATTGGTGCGCTATTATGGCTTATTTGTTGGTTATAATGTTGGTTCATCATTTATTGATAAAATTCAAAAAACAGGGTTAATGGATAAGTTGACCTATGGAGCATCTGTTTTAGGGTTAGCTGTTGTCGGTGCAATGGTGGCGACAATGGTGACTTTAAAAATGCCCTTAAAAATTGGTAGCGGGGCGCAAGCAACATCGATTCAAAAAATATGTGATGGGATAGTACCAGGTATTTTACCCTTACTATTCACATTTTTCATTTTTTGGCTTGATCGAAAAGGTTGGAAATCACAGTACATTCTGTTGTTGATTGCCGCAATTGGTATATTTGGTGCCTGGTCAGGTTTATTAGGATAATATTTAAGGAGATATTTGTGAAAAGCATTGAAGATTATGTTAATTTAGAACCGCAATATTATCAGTCCGTTCTCGATAATTACCAAAGTTTGTTTGGGGACAAGTTCACCAAAGACGAGGTAACGAAATTTGATAACGTAGTAATTTATGCAACAGGGTCAAGTTCAAATGCAGCTTATGGTGCCTTGCCCTTTATGAGTAAAATTTTAAAAATGCCGGTACGAATTGAAGAACCATCAATTTCGGAAAATTATCTGTTGAATGTCAAAGAAAATACTTTGTGTTTGGCAATTTCACAAGGTGGCCATAGTTATTCAGTAGTCAAATTAATCGAACGTTTGCTAGAAGCAGGGCATAAAGTATATACGCTGACTAGCGAACTTGATAGTCCGGTTGCCAAGATTAGTAAAAATCTTTTATTAATGGGGATGCCGGTAGAAGAAATGCCATATGTTAGTGCTGGTTATAGTGTGGAAATTTTAGATTTACTACTAATCACATTAACAATTGCGAGCGTAAAAAATCAAATTACTAGCGCGTGTTATCAAAAATATTTAACCGAACTGACATCAATTGTGCAGGCAATGCCTTCTGTTATTAAAAGGTCTAGTCAGTGGGTTGATTTGCATTTATCTGAATTTAGTAATGCACAAAGAATAATGTTTATTGGTTACGGAGCTGCTTATGGAGTTAGCCGAGAAGGCGAAACGAAAATAACCGAAGCTGTTCGAATCAGTTCTTGGGGTAAAGAACTGGAAGAATATATGCATGGCCCTTATTTAGGACTAAAACATGATGATTTTGTTATTTGCTTGGAGCCTAATGGAAAATTACAAAAGCGGCAAGAACTATTGCAACAATTTTTAAATAAGCATATTGAGCATGTTTACTCAATTTATGCCGGTATGGCTCAAAATTTAGGTAATCATGATTTAAGTCTTAAAGTAGAAACAAATGAACTGTTAAGCGCTTTATTTATGACTGTTCCGATTCACTTACTGGCTTATCGTTTGTCGCAAAAAAAGGGAATTGATTTGCAACATTCAGCTTACCCTGATTTTGATGAAATTACAGCGTCAAAGATCTAATCATAATTTTAAAAAAGAGGAAAATACAAATGCGTAAATTTAATAAGCAAGAATTAATTCAAAGCATGGATGGTGCCCTTAAGCTAAGAGGCAAGATTAATGAAATAATTGATCCATTATTTAACAAAGGTATTTCTAATATTTGTTGGTTAGGAATTGGTGGCACCTATGCTTCAGGTATGCAAGCTAACATTCATATGAAAGAAAAGAGTGCCTTGGAAACTTTCTATCAAAATGCAGCAGAATATATTGTAACTGGTAATAAACGAATTACAGCTAAAACATTAGTAATCATTTCATCTGTTACGGGTAATACTAAAGAGATGGTTGAGGCCGTCAAAAAGTTGAATGAAGTAGGTGCAACTATCTTGGGTTTTATGGATGATCCGAAAGCAAAGCTTGTCTCTAGTTTGACTTACTGCATTTCTTATCCAGAAAACGAACAACTAAAGTTCTTTATGGTTGGTGATCGCTTAATGTATCTAAATGGTGAATTTCCTGATTATGAAGACTTTTATCAAGAAATGGAGCAGTATTTCGCTCAAGACATTGCTGAAGTTAGTGTAAAAGCAGACGATTTTGCTAAAGATTTTGCACAAAAGCACCATGATGATGCAATTCATTACTTTGTTGGCGCTGGTAATCAATGGGGGGCAACTTATTCTTATGCAATGTGTTATTGGGAGGAGCAACATTGGTTAAAAACGCGCGCAGTTGAAGCAGCAGAATTTTTCCATGGCATGTTTGAAATAATTGACTGTGATACTCCCGTAACCGTATATGTGGGAGAAGATAGCCAGCGACCTTTAAGTGAGCGGGTAGCCAACTTCTTACCTAAAATTTGTGGTAATTATACGATTATTGATGCCAAAGATTATGACTTACCAGGTATTTCAGAAAAATATCGTGGAACATTATCACCATTTGTTTTCCACGCAATCAATAACCGAATTGATATTCATATTGAACACTTGAATCGTCATCCGATGGATATAAGACGCTATTATCGAGCTTTAGACTATTAATTGGTGATATTTATGATTGGTGTGATAGTTTGTATGCATGGTAACTCTGCACTAGAACTAGTGAAAAGTGCGGAAATGATTTGTGGCAAGCAGGAAAATTGCTATGCAGTCAATTTTACAATGGGCGAATCATTAGATAAATTAAGCGAACAATTAACTAATAAAATAGAGTTATTGTCTCAGCCGCTGATTTGTTTGACGGATTTAAAGGGCGGTACGCCATTTAATACATTAGTTAACCTTAAAAAGCAATATTCAAATATAGAAATTGTGGCGGGCGTTAATATGCCAATGTTGCTAGAACTATTTGTTAGTCGTGAACAAAGGGCAATGTCAGAATTACTTGAGACTATTATAGAAGCAGGGACAGCTGGTGTATACCAATATGTTTCTGAAAAAATAGTTGATGAAGATGAAGAATTTTAAGTCATTTTTGCTTTTGTGAAATATTTATTTACGAATACTATATTTTTATATATTACTAGTAACTGTAGATGCTATAATGTATTATCTCTAAAGTAGATAGTTATTAAGGATAATTAAAAGGAGTAATCATATGTCTAGAAGTTTTAATTATATTAATGGTTCAAAATTTGAAAGCTTTTTTGGTGTAATATTAATATGTTTAGCAGTGTATCAACTATTTAATAGTGTGAAATATACTAAGGGGATACTACATAAAGGAACTAATAATGGCTTTTCTTTAGGGGCAATCGCGTTTTCATTTTTCTTTAGTATAATATTATTTGTAATTGGTATTTTAGCGATTATGCAAAAATTTTAAAGACGATAGTTATGGATGTATTTGAAATTTTTAATGATAATTAAAAATTAATTTAAACATTTTATAGGTCATAATAGTAAGCGCTACCTAAAAAGTGGTATAATAAAATAAATTTTATGGATACATTCTAGGAGGAAAATTTTATTATGGCAGAACAAACAATTATGCTAAATTGTAGTGCAGGTATGAGCACATCATTACTAGTAACAAAAATGCAACAGGCAGCTCAAGAGCAAGGAATCGATGCAAAAATTTTTGCTTGTCCTGCTTCAGAAGCCTCACAACACATTGGGCAAGAAGAAATTGATTGTGTCTTACTTGGACCACAAGTTAGTTATATGAAAGATGATTTTGTCAATAAAGTAAAAGGCAAAGGAAAAGATGGTCAAGATATCCCACTTGATGTAATTAATATGCAAGCATATGGCATGATGGATGGTAAAAAAGTATTACAACAAGCAGAAGATTTAATTAACGGTTAAAACGGGAGATTAAGATGGCAGAAAATCAAACAGAAGAGCAAACTTTACAGGCTGCGATGGGTCTAATTGCCAATGGTGGTAATGCAAAGAGTTTGGCTTTTGAGGCGATTCGTCAAGCTAAAAAAGGTGATATTACAGGAGCGCGGGCTAAGTTAAAAGAAGCTGATGCTTCTTTAAATGAAGCCCATAATTCGCAAACTGCAATGTTAACCCAAGAAGCTCAAGGAGGGCACACTAATGTAACTCTACTTGTGGTTCATTCACAAGATCATTTGATGAATGCGATTACTTTTAGAGATTTAGCAGGTGAAATGGTTGATTTGTATGAGAAATTATATGAAGCTAATTCCTTGGCAAAATAAATAATAGTAAATAAAAAACGAAGTTCAGTTTAACTTCGTTTTTTTGTTATTCATCTATATTTAATTCAAATCTAAACCGTTAGTCTTAATTACTTTTTTATACCAGTCAAACGAATCTTTCCGTGAACGCTTTAGAGTACCTTCGCCAGCGTCGTTTTTGTCAACGTAGATAAAGCCATAACGCTTATCCATTTGTCCTGTTCCAGCTGAAACTAAATCAATTGGTCCCCAAGGTAAATATCCCATTAAATTAACGCCATCAATTTCCACGGCTTTTTCCATTTCTGAAATATGTTTTCTTAAGTAATCAACGCGATAGTCATCATGAATTGAGCCATCGGCTTCAACTTTATCGTATGCCCCAAGACCATTTTCAACAATAAATAAAGGTTTGTGATAGCGATCTGTTAAATGGTTTAAAGCAATGCGCAGACCTTCAGGATCAATTTCCCAGCCCCAATCGCTACGTTCTAAAGTTGGATTTTTGGCCACGGCTTTAGCTAAATCATTTAGTTCATCTGGCTTAACTTTTTCCGCTGAAACGGTAGTTGTTTGATAATAACTAAAGCCAACATAATCAACAGTACCTTCTTTTAAGACAATCCGATCTTCATCGGTAATATCTGGGCGATAGCCGTTACGAGTAATATATGCCTCAACTTCGTTGGGATATACACCAAAAACATGGACATCAGAGAACCAAGAGCGGCGTTGTTCAAATTTGTCAGCCAATAGTACATCTGCTGAAGATGAAGTAAGAGGCCGAACGGGTGAATAATTAATCATACAACCAATTTCAAAGTCAGGATTAATTTTGTGCCCAACTTTAACCGCCAAAGCTGATGCAACTAATTCATAATGAGCTGCTTGGTACATGGCAGCTTCTTTTTCTTTTTCACTTAAGTTGTCAAGCATAATTCCAGAGTTAGTAGCCATTAGAAAATCATCATTATAGGCTGCTTGATTATCAATTTCGTTAAAAGTCATCCAGTACTTAACACTATCTTTATAGCGCTTAAAGCAGACCGTAGCAAACCGAACAAAAAAGTCAATTAATTTCCGGTTGGTGAAACCATTATATTTTTTGACTAAATTAAACGGAATTTCAAAATGAGATATAGTAACTACCGGTTCGATACCGTATTGATGACAAGTAGCAAATAAGTTATCGTAAAATTTTAAACCTGCTTCGTTAGGCTCTTTGTCATCGCCATTAGGAAAAATTCTTGTCCACGCAATTGAAGTTCGAAATGCTTTAAATCCCATTTCGGCCATTAATTTGATATCTTCTTTGTAATGATGATAAAAATCAATAGCACTATGATTTGGATAGTTTTTTCCTGGAACAATTCCGTCTGTTATTTCACGAGGTTTAGTTGCCGAACCAACGGTCATTACATCGGCAACAGATATTCCTTTACCATCAACGTTCCAAGCACCTTCTAATTGGTGCGCAGCAACGGCACCACCCCATAAAAAACCATCTGGCATTTTTGCTGAATACATATTTTTCTCCTTTTGTCATTTATACTGATAGCGCTAACAGATTTATTTTATAATAAATTGAAGTGTTTTATCAAGTTAAATAATAATTGACTTTTATTAGTATATAAAGACTATAATAAATTTATAAGATGGGAGATTTTTTATGATCAATAAGAAAGAAAATCAAGCAGACTACCAACGTAAAAACCATGAAGACAGCATCAAGTATTTATACTTTAGTCGTTATCTAATGTTGCGTTATATAGTGGTCATTTTTTTGTTTACTAATCTTTTTTGGTTATTAATTCTAATTCAATATCAAACGTGGCTTGGAGTTGTTATAGCAGGAATTATGACTTTAATTGCTACTGCTGCAGCGATTGAACAATTAGCTAAATTGCATAATCGAAAATCAGCTGTACCAGTAACGCAAGCCTTTTTGTGGCTACAATTGGCGGTCAACCTGTTATTGGCGGGGAGTCTTTTTTTACCTATTAGAGTAGACTTATTCCCTTTTATAAATACTAATAATGTTTGTTATTTAATATTAGCTATCCTTTTTATTGGTGTTATTTTAGCGTATTGGTCAATTAAGCGGATTCACCAGATTATTAATAATCGTGATAGGTATGTTAAGGTTATTGAAACTTTCAAAAATAATTAAAAAATTCTTGCATTAGTTATGAAAACGGTTACAATATTAATTAAGTAGTTTTTAAAAATTACTATTTTGAAGGGAGTTTTGATTATGGTTGAAGCCAAAAAGCCGTTTAAGGAGCGAATTGCCGCCGCCGCGGGTAAATTTGCGGCAACAAGATTTGTGCGGGCAATTATGGATGCGGGTTACAGTGTGATCTCGTTTTCAATTGTTGGAGCGTTTTTCTTAATTTTAACGGTGTTGCCACAGATTATTAATACACCGGGATTTATAAGCTTTTATGCGAATACGATTGGCCGATTTTCTAATTTATACCAATCAGTCTATAATGCAACCATGGGGATTATTGCCTTGGTCTTCTCAGGCACCTTTGCTTATTCGTATACTAAAATTTATCATGATGAGGAAAAAATTAACTTAGTCCCGATGAATGGGTTAATGATGTTTTTAATGGGCTTCTTTATCACGGTAGCTGAGTTGGTCTGGAAAAATGGCCGAATGGAATTCGTGCAAGTTTTCAATAAAACCCAAATGGTTGCTGGGGGTTATGAGGCCAATAATTCAGGAATTTATCGGATTGGTGCAGTTGGTATCTTTATTGGGTTAGTCGTTGCCTGGTTAACTGTTCAAATTTATCGTTATACCATCAAGCATAACTGGCAAATTAAGATGCCTGCTTCAGTTCCATCTGGCGTTTCAAATTCCTTTAGTGCTTTAATTCCTGCTTTTTGTGTCGCAATTATTATTGCTGCAATTAATGCTGGATTTGTTTTAGCTGGAACAGATTTATTTAAGATTTTATTTATTCCGTTTTCCTTTATTAGCGATATTGCTGATACTTGGTGGGGCTTTTTAATTATTGTATTTTTAATTCATTTCTTATGGTGGTTTGGTATCCATGGGGCAACCATTATTAGTTCATTTTATACCCCAATTGTTTTAGCCAACATATCTGCTAATGTTAAAGGAGCGCATCACTTCTTTGCTGGTGACCCGACTAACGCCTTTATATCTATTGGTGGCTCAGGTGCGATGTTAGGTGTTGCTATTTGGTTAGTAATAGGAGCACGTTCAGCTCAATTAAAGGAATTGGGAAAGGTTGAAATTGTGCCCGCAATCTTTAATATTAATGAACCTTTACTTTTTGGCTTACCGATTGTCTATAATATTAACTTAATGATTCCATTTATTTGTGCACCACTTGCGTCAGGAATTATTGCGTACTTAGGAATAAGCTCACATTTGGTGCCTAAAATTATTGTGCAACAGCCATGGCCGACACCGGTTGGCTTAGGTGGTTTTATTGCCACTGCTAGCTGGCAAGGTGGAGTGCTCTCAATTGTTTGCGCAATTGTAGCTTTTCTTATTTGGTATCCATTTATCAAGCATTATGACAATGTCTTATTGAAGAAAGAGCAAACTGCTACTGATTAACAATAATTAATAATATAAAAAGCTGGCTACACTTGGAGCCAGCTTTTTTATATTATTTAAGAAAGCGTTACCAAAAAAGTGCTATAATAGAAAATAGAAATAATGAAAAGAGGTATGACTGATGCTTACTTTTGGTAAAAAATTAAATTTTCGGCCATTATTAATTGGATTGTTATTTTGCTTGGGAATAGGATGCTTAGCGGCAATAATGCTACAACTAATGAATATTCACCCAGTTATTTGGGCTATTTTAGCGGGGATAATAATTTTTTTATTGATTACTCTAGTTTATTACCCGACAGTTTTGCAGGATGAATTTAATTATTTTACTATTTCTAAGCGAGAAATAACATATTACAATTATGGTAATCGCTTCAACAAATTTAAATTATTGTTGTTGGGTAAAAATGCTCCTGTAAAGACAATTAAACTGACTGACATTAAATTAGCTCACTTAGTTGGTAAAAATGAAATCAAAAAAATGGCTTTTACAGTGCCTTTTGATATGCTGCAAGTTTATTTTTCAGGCATTATTTCTATGCTGATGAATCCGTTTGGGCTTGAACTTGTATTAAATAATGGGCAAAAAATATACTTGTCACTTGCTCGTGATCGTATCTATGATCCTGAAAAAACTTATAATCAAGCTAATACAGCTATCAATATGATTAAGAAGTAGTAAGTTAAATTTTATAAACTAAATTTTGGTATTGCGACCGCTTTCTTGTTATGATAAAGAAGTAAGCAAGGTATCTGAAATGGAGGAATTCTAAATGAAATATCCAAAGACTAAAGAAGTATTAAATCAATTAGTAGCGGATTTAACGCAAATGCATATGGTCGTTCACCAACATCACTGGTATATGAGAGGAAATCGCTTTTTAAAACTACATCCATACTTAGACAAGGTAATGGACGAATTAGCTGATCAGCTTGATCAAGTTTCAGAGCGCTTAATTACGCTTGATGGCTCTCCCGTCTCAACTTTAAGTGAAATTGCTGAGAAAACAAAGATTGCGGATGAAAAGGGCAATTGGACTGAAACAATTGATGAACGTTATGCCAAAATAATTGCTGGTTATAAATACTTAGAAGGGCTTTATGAAGAGGGAATCAGAGTTAGTGATGAAGAAGGCGACTATTCAACTAATGATATGCTAACGGGTTTCCATACTGATATAGAGAAACGGATTTGGATGATGGCTAGTGAGATTAATCAAGCTCCTACTATTGATCCAGAATAATGAAACTAGCAAATAAAAAGACAGTCTTTCGGGCTGTCTTTTTTAGTGCCATGATTATTAAATTTATTTGCTATAATAAAGTTAATTTGCTGGTTATTAAAAATAATTATGAGAAAGGTGTAGGTAATGGACGAACAGAATCAAGCTGAATTAAAAAAAAGAGCAGCAATCAAGGCTGCGAGTTTGGTGCGCTCAGGAATGAAATTAGGGATAGGCACGGGCTCAACGGTCGCTTATTTAATCGATGAACTAGGTCGTCGTAAAAAAGAAGAACATTTAGAATTAGCGGCAATTGTTACGACTTCCAGCAGAAGTAAGAGACAAATGGAGCGGTGGGGCTTTCAAGTTGATGAATTAGCTGAAGTTGATCAACTTGATTTAACGATTGATGGTGCTGATCGTTTTGCTACTGACTTTTCCGGTATTAAAGGTGGTGGCGGTGCCTTGACTATGGAGAAAAATGTAGCAGTTAATTCTAAAAAAATAATCTGGATTGTTGATGAATCTAAAGTAGTTGATTATTTGAGTGGTTTTCCTTTACCAGTTGAAGTATTACCCATTTCCTGCGAGCAAAATTTTCGCCGGTTTCAAGCGGAAGGGCTCAAGCCTACATGGCGCATGGCTGATGAAAAGCGATTTATTACTCACTATGGCAATTATATAATTGATTTAAATATTGAGCGAATCTTAGTGCCACAAGGATTAGCAGCTTATCTTGACCATATGGTAGGAGTAGTTGAACATGGCCTTTTTATAAATATGTGTGATGAAGTGATTATTGCTCACACTAACGGTAAAATAGAGCAACGTAAAAAATAATTTTTGCAAAGAGGGAAAATATATGACAAAAAAACCATTAATTATTAGTACTGATCCAGGAATAGATGATGTAGTGGCACTAACAATTGCCCTTTTTTCTGCTAAGCTTGATGTGAAATTAATTGCAGCAACTTGGGGTAATGTACCATTAGCTAACACTTTGGTTAATACATTAAAATTAGAAACATTTTTAAAAACGAAGGTACCAGTTGTCTCCGGCGCAACGTGTCCTTTATTACGTCAAGCTATTGATGCTTCTGATGTTCATGGTAAAAATGGTCTTGCTGGTTATGAATTTCCTGCAGCTGATCAAAGTTTACTACAGCCAGGATTAGCGGCAAGTGCAATTCACCAAGTTGTAGAGCAAAGTTCAGAAAAAGTAACTTTAATGCAGATTGGACCAGCAACTGATTTCGCTCTTTACTTTCGGCAATTTCCAGAGGATCTAGCTAAAATTGAGCAGTTAGTAATTATGGGTGGAGCAATCGGACGTGGAAACTGGGGGCCATATAGTGAGTATAATGTTGCTGGGGATCCCGAAGCTGCGCAAATTGTTTTTTCTAGTGGTGTAAAAATACTGTTGGCACCACTAGAATTAGGTCATCAAGCTTATATTACCCAGGAAACGTTACAAGAAATTAAGCAGATTGGTGATGTTGGTGATATGCTGTATAACATTATGACGAATTTACATGATGAAACAGAAACAGATGGTCGCGAAATATATGATGCCTTAGCAGCTGGAATGTTAATTGAACCAGATATGTATACTTTTAAGCCAGCCTATGTAGTTATTGATACAAAAAGTAGTAATGCTTATGGGGCATCGATGATTGATTTTGATAATTTCTTTGGTCAGCAGCCAAATGTACAAGTAGGAGTAGAAATTAACCAAACTGTTTTTGCAAGCTGGCTTGTAAATGAAATTACTAAAGCAGAACAATTGAGGTAATTAATGACAGATTTTGTGTATCGCACGGTAATGCGTGATATAAAACAGAATATTTTAGAAAATAAGTACGATGGGATGCGTCTTCCAGATGAACGAAGTTTGGCAGATCATTATCAGGTAAGTCGTTCATCAATGAAAAGAGCAATGGAGCTTCTTTCACAGCAGGGAATTGTGTTTAAAAAACGTGGCAGTGGCACTTTTATTAACCCGCTATATCTAAAAAATCAGTCTCTGTTTCGTTATGATGGTTCCAATCTGGGTTTAACCGATAGTCTTAAAGTACCAGGTAAAACTCAAGGTATTAAGTTAATTGATTTTAATGTTATTCCAGCGCCAAAGGCAATTACACAAGACCTATTTTTGGAACCTAATGATTTTGTATATGAATTTCATCGCTTGCGTTTATTAAATGAGCAACCTTTTTTGCTGGAAACGGGCTATTTACCTATCAAAATTGTACCGGAACTGAAACCCGAACACTTAAAAAAGTCCTTATTTAATTATTTAGAAGATAAGCAGAATAAAGTTGTTACTAAGGCATTTTTAAATATTACGGTGGCTCCATCTAACGAGAATGATCAAAAATGTTTGCAACTTAAAAAAACAGAGCCAGTAGGCGTAATAGAAGGAATTTTTTTCTTAGATGATGGTACTCCTTTTGAAGTATCAACCATGCGGATACATTATCAGTACATGAGATTTAATACTTTTGTTAATTTAAATCAATAAAAAAACAGGCTTTTAGCCTGTTTTTTTGAATACCATATTTAGTAGCCTTCAAAATTGGAACGAACCAATTATAAAAATGGTTGAACTTAAATGGAAACTTGTTATAATATGTGTATCAAGTGAAACTAAAAACTTTAAAAAAGGGAGAATTAAAATGGCAGTTGATTATGACTCAAATGAATTTCTTAAAAGCGTTGATGCCCATTGGCGTGCCGCTAACTACTTATCGGTTGGTCAGCTTTTCTTAATGAGCAATCCATTATTGAAGGAAGAACTTAAGGCAAGTGATGTTAAGCCTAAGCCGATTGGCCATTGGGGCACCATTTCACCACAGAACTTTATTTATGCCCATTTAAATCGGGTAATCAAAAAATATGATCTTGACATGTTTTACATTGAAGGATCCGGTCATGGTGGTCAGGTAATGGTTTCTAATGCCTACCTTGATGGTTCTTATAGTGAGCTTTATCCAGATATTCAACAGGATGAAAAGGGGATGGCCAAACTATTCAAGCGTTTTAGTTTTCCAGGTGGCTCAGCTTCACATGCTGCCCCAGAAACTCCAGGTTCAATGCATGAAGGTGGCGAGTTAGGTTATTCGATTTCTCACGGTACTGGTGCTATTTTGGATAATCCAGATGTAATTGCGGCCGTTGAAGTTGGTGATGGTGAAGCTGAAACGGGTCCTTTGGCAGCAAGCTGGTTCAGTGATAAATTTATTAACCCGATTAAAGATGGTGCAGTTTTACCAATTTTGCAAATTAATGGCTTTAAAATTTCTAATCCAACGATTGTTTCCAGAATGTCCGATGAAGAATTAACTAAGTATTTTGAAGGAATGGGTTGGCATCCGTATATTATTTCAGCTTATCAAGGTGGAGAATTTGCTGGTTATAAGGACCATATGCAAGTGCACCAAGAAATGGCTAAACTTATGGACACTGTAATTGAAGAAATTAAAGCTATCCAAAAGAATGCACGTGATAATAATGATGAATCTGTTGCTCATTGGCCAATGATTATTTTCCGCGTACCAAAGGGTTGGACGGGTCCGAAAACCGATCTTGACGGCAATCCCATTGAAAATTCATTTAGAGCTCACCAAATTCCAATTCCAGTTGCTCAAGATGATATGGAACATCAAGAAATGTTACTAGATTGGTTGCAGAGTTATAATCCAGCAGAATTATTTGATGAAAATGGTGCTCCTACTGCTATCGTAACTGCTGATAATGTTCAAGGTGACAGACGCATGGCTATGAACCCGATTACTAACGGTGGAAAAAATGCCAAACGTTTGAATTTACCTGATTATCGTAAGTATGCTTTAAAATTTGATCAACCTGGTTCAATTGAAGCAGAAGATATGACGGAATGGGCAAAATATCTAAATGAAATTGCCAATCTTAACCCTAATGATTTTAGGGGCTTTGGTCCTGATGAAACTAAATCAAATCGATTATTTAAATTTATTGATGATCAAAAACGGCAATGGGAAGGGTCAGTTCATACCCCTAATGATGAAAATTTGGCACCAAGTGGTCGCTTAATTGATTCGCAATTGTCGGAGCACCAAGATGAAGGGTGGCTTGAAGGATATGTTCTTTCTGGACGACATGGCTTTTTTGCTACTTATGAATCATTTGGCCGCGTAGTTGATTCAATGTTGACTCAACATATGAAGTGGTTAAGAAAGGCTAAGGAACAATACTGGCGCAAGGATTATCCTTCACTTAACTTTGTAGCTACTTCAACTGTTTTTCAACAAGATCATAACGGCTATACCCACCAAGATCCAGGTATTCTTACTCATATGTATGAAAAGAATCGTCCAGACCTTGTTCATGAATATTTACCAGCTGATACCAACTCACTCTTAGCAATTTCACAAAAAGCTTTTACTGATCGTGAATGTATTAATATTCTGGTTACTTCTAAGCAAGAGCGTCCGCAGTGGTTCTCTATTGATGAAGCAACGAGAATTGCTGAGCATGGTTTATCATATATTGACTGGGCGTCTACTGATCAAAATGCTAAACCAGATGTAGTTTTTGCTTCAACTGAGACTGAGCCAACAATGGAATCGCTTGCAGCAATCGACCTTTTGCATAAGAACTTCCCAGCTTTAAAAATTCGGTACATTAACATTATTGATGTAATGAAGTTGATTAATACTGAGGATAATCCAGCAGCAATTTCTGATGCAGAATTTGAGCAACTATTCCCAAGTGATGTACCTGTTATCTTTGCTTGGCATGGATACAAGGCGATGATGGAATCGATTTGGTTTGGTCGCGGGCGTAGCAATGTTCATATTCATTGCTATGAAGAAGAAGGTGATATTACTACCCCATTTGATATGCGAGTAGTCAACCAACTTGATCGTTTCCATTTAGCAAAGGATGCAATTTTGAGTGTACCGCAATATGCAGAGCAAAGTGCTGGTTTTGTTGCTAAAATGGATCAATTGCTGGCGAAGCATCACCAATACATTAGAGATAATGGTAAGGATATCGCTGAAGTTACGGAATGGCAGTGGTCTGGCTTGAAGTAGCAATTAGTTAGCTATTTTTATAAAATGAAAAAGTTGTTAAGTCTTACTGAAAAGTATAGACTTAACAACTTTTTTGCTAGAGATAGAATTATTTCTTTGTACTCTTTTCAAAGCCCCAAAAGTAAGTGAGCAAAGCCCCTGTTAAAAGTGCGGTTCCCGAACCTAGAATCATGAATCCAATTGGCTCATACATCATCATTAAGATTGAAAAAATATTATCAATTAAAAATGATTTAACCACAACGTGTAAAGAGGCACTAACTGCACCACCTAGCCCGCCAGCAATTGCCGTAATAATAATTAAACGCTTGGAAGGCATAATTAAACCATATAAAATTGGTTCGGTTACGCCTGCAAAAATTCCAGTAACTGTTACTGAACCTGCTAAACTTTCTAGTTTAGCATTTTTACTTTTAATTAAACTATATAAAAATGCACCTAAAGCAACACCAATTTGAGCCCAAAATGCGCATACGCCGACGCCACCAATGACATCACCACCATAGACTTTTAAATTTTGTAACGTAATCGGGACGAGTCCCCAATGTAATCCTAAGACAGTCAAAAATGAGTAGGATGCTCCCAGTACTAAACCTGCTACTAATCTACTTTTGCCAAATAGCCACATAATAATTGTGGAAATCCAATTACCCACTGTATTACCAAATGGCCCAAAAATTAAAACGGTTGCTGGTACTAAAATAATTAAACAAATTGTTGAGTTTAAAAAAATTTGTAGTTGTTGCGGAATAATTCGTTTTAAGAAACGTTCTAAAATAACGTATGCCCCAATAATGACAAATATAGGAAAAACAGTAGTTGAATAATCAATCGGGTCTAATGGCATTCCTAAAAAGTTTAAACCATGTTTGCCAATTAAATGGGTAAAACTGGGTTCTAATAATGCAGCTCCTAATGCTCCGCCAACAAAAGGATCAGCCTTAAATTCTTTGGCTAAAGTAATACCAACAAAAATAGGTAAAAAATAGAAAACGGAATTGCCTGCCGCAGCTAATACCAAATATGGCGTACTAGTGGCTGATAACCAATGCAGACTAGTCAATACAGTCAGGATAGCCTTAACCATGCCCGCGCCAGACATAATTGAAAGTAAAGGCATAAAAGCGCCTGAAATAATTTTTGTCAATGAAAATTTTACTTTATTACTTGAATTAGCTTCAGGTGATTTATTTAAATCAGTCTGTTTATTAGTGGCTAATTTTTGTTGAATAATGTCATAATATTCAGCTACGTTGGGACCAATTACAATTTGATCTTGCCCGCCAGTGTGTACGATACTTAAAACACAGGATAAATCATTTAATTTTTTTTCATCAATTTTATGACTATCTTTAAGTTCAAATCTTAGTCTAGTCACACAATGGACAAGACTATTTACGTTTTGCGGGCCACCAACATATTTTAAAATAGCTGCTGCATCTTTATTTATTTTATTCATATATTCTCCCGGTTAAACTATATTTTAATATTATTAATTTTTTATTTTATATTTTTTAAAAAATTAATAATATAATAATTTAATCAGATTATAATGTCAATATATAATTAATTGGTTCAAAAAATATATTGATATTTACGAACTATTTATTATAAAATTAATTGTATTGTTAACAATATTAATATTAATGCAAAGGAAAAAACAATGACTAAGCAAATAAATGTGTTAACCACAACGGATATTCACGGCTTCATTGCTAATACGGGAGAACAGCCAGCATTGGCTTTTGAGGGATTAAAAGAAAAGTACCCTCATTCATTATTAATGGATAGTGGAGACTTTTTTGTGGGCAATCCTTTAACTACCTTTTTCTGTGATCAAATGACGGTTTCACCATTAGTCGATTATGCTAATGCAATTGGTTTTGATGTTATGGTACCTGGTAACCATGACTTTGATCACGGAATTAACTATTTGAAAGAGCAGGTTAAGCATTTAAATGCTGACTATGTATGTTGTAATGCTTTTTCTGAAGAAGATGAGTTACTTTTCCCACCATTTGCTATTAAAGAAATTAATGGTATTAAAGTAGGGGTTATTGGCTTAGTAACTAGTCGAATGTCAATGATTAGTGATTTTCCAGTTACCAGGGGTGTGATTGTTAAAACAGCTTTACCAGAGTTGCAAAAGCAAGTTGCCGTTTTAAGAGATCAAGTAGATCTGATTTTAGTAGGGTATCATGGTGGAATTGAACGTGACTTAGCAACACATAATGAAATCAATTATGCAACGGGAGAAGACGAAACTTTTAAATTGGTTTCACAAACTCCAGGGATTGATGGATTTAGTTGTGGTCATCAACATCGGGTTAATCATGGACAAATTGGACAAACTTTAATTGTTCAATGTGGTTATCGTGGCAATTATTATGGTCATTTAAGGTTTGAATTCGATGAGTATAATAAAATCACTCAGCGAAAAGAAGAAGTGGTTGCCAGTGAAACTCTACTAGCAAAAGCTGAGAGCTTTTATGATGAGCAAGAATATCAAGAATGGCTAAGTGAAGAACTTGATCTTAGTCAGTTGGTTAGTTTTTTGCAAGAGAAATTTGCGCGCACAAATTTAGGAATTTTTATCAATTTACAAGGTAAAACTAGAAAACAGGTAATTGATTCCTTTACTATTCCTTATGGTGTTAGAATTTATCATTTGACTAAGTCTGAATACACAACTTTTAGCCAACAGCCTTGGACCTTAAAAGAGGAGCATTCCCCTAATGATGCTCAAGATTTTGTTGTTTTAACAAATTCATATGATGTACCAGAGTATCGTTTGACTGAACAATTTGTTGATAATATTTTTGATGAATATTCATACTACTTAAAACAACGCGGATAAGGAGAAGAGAATGGGATTAATTGGAATAATTTTAGTTTTGGGCTTACTGTATTGGGTTAGTTTTGATCGGGAAAATATTGATTATAAATCAATTTTATACCTGTTTATTACAGAAATAATTTTGCTGTTTTTAATACTGAAAACTTCAATCGGTAACTGGATTATTAATGGGCTTTCTAGTAGTTTAAACATTATTAGTGCTTCTAGTAGTAAGGGCGTCAATTTTGTTTTCGGTAATTTAAAAAATCCTGGTGTAGTTTCGCAATTTTTCTTAGATGTGCTACTACCATTAATTTTCATTTGTGCCTTAATTGAATTATTACAGTACTTACGCATCTTACCATTTATTATAAAATATGTTGGTAAAGTACTTAAAAAGTTGTTTCACATTGATGAAATTAATGCTTTTGCAATTTTAAGTTATCCAATTGTAAGTAACGGTGTATTTGTTCCCTTTAAAGACCAGATGAAGGAAATGGCCCCTAACCAGTTGTTTACCTTGTCTATATACACTTTATCAAATACTACTTTGACAATGCTTGCTTCATACATGCACATTATTAAGTCAGAATTTATTCTTGTAGCGCTGGTACTTAATTTATTTACATCAATTATTGTCGCAAAAATTGTTGCGCCATATGATATTACGCAAGTTAATTATGAAATTTCAACTAAAAGTACAAACCAGAAATCACTTATTACACGTTTGATTGACAGTATGGGTTTGGGTTTTAAATTAGCGATTAATATTTCAATTTCAATCATTGGGTTTGTTTCTTTAATTACATTTGTTAACATTATTTTCAAATCGGCCTGCGGCAAGACTTTAACTGCTTTAATTGGCTATGTTTGTGCTCCAGTTGCATTTTTAATGGGAATTGATCCACATTCAATTGTTAGTGCCGGGACAGTTTTAGCAACGAAAGCTTTTACAAATATTTTTGTAGCAATTAATCAAATTAATATGAATGCCGTGCCAGTTAAAACCCAAGCAATCGTTAGCGTATTTTTGATTTCATTTGCTAACTTACCTAATTTAGGAACCACATTAGGTATTATGCATACTATGGTCGATGAAGAACATGGTGAAGCAATTGCCAGACACGCCTTGCGTTTATTTATGGTGGCAACTGCAGTAAGTATTATTAACGGTGCACTCGCTGGATTATTTTATTCATTTTAATTATTTATTCTTGTTAAAAATGCCAAAATTATTTATAATTAAATAATCATAAGGGAGTAACAGCAATTATTTGCGGTAAGTCCAACAATCGAAGAAATACTTCTGGACTTATCTTAATTAGTGAGACTTGTGTGCTAAGCGCATGAGTCTCTTTTTTAGTAATTAGGGGGTTAAAATATTGCAAGATTTTTATCATCAAACTGTCGCAACAATTGAACAGGAATTTTCTACTTCGTGTGCTAAGGGATTAACAGACAGTCAAGTGCTTGAAGCACGAGAAAAATATGGTTCTAATAGTTTGGCAGGCAAGAAAAAAATTAGTATCTGGCAAAGGTTTTTAGCGCAATTTAAGGACTTTATGATTATCGTTTTAATTATTGCAGCTGTTTTATCGGGCTTTGTGGCTCAAGAATGGACTGATGCAGCGATTATTATGGTCGTGGTTATGTTAAATGCTATTCTTGGTGTATTTCAAGAAGCGCGTTCAGAAGAAGCAATTAATGCCTTAAAGAAAATGGCTACACCGAATGCGCATGTGCGACGTGGAGGGCAGATTGTAGAAATTCCGAGTCCGCAATTAGTTCCCGGTGATATAGTTTTACTTGAAGCTGGGGATGTTGTACCGGCTGATCTACGTTTAACAGTAGCTAAAAGTTTAAAAGTTGAGGAATCAGCTTTAACCGGTGAATCTGTACCAGTTGACAAAGAGGCAACAATTATTAATGACGTAAAAGTTGCTTTAGCAGACCAGAAAAATATGGCTTTTGCTAACACTAATGTGACTTATGGGCGTGGAGAAGGTATTGTAACAGAAACAGGGATGAATACTGAAGTTGGTAAAATAGCTACAATGCTTAATAATACTGATGAAACAGATACCCCTTTGAAACGTAATCTTAATCAATTAGGCAAAACTCTAACGATCATGATTTTGCTGATTTGTGCAATCGTGTTTGTGGTTGGCTTTTTTACGAAAAGAGGAACCGAGCCAACGGATAAATTGGCAATTGACATGTTTTTAGTAGCCGTTTCTTTAGCTGTGGCTGCGATACCTGAAGGCTTGCCAGCAATTGTAACAATTATTCTAGCACTGGGTACCCAGGTAATGGCTAAGCACAAATCAATAGTACGCAAGCTTCCGGCGGTCGAAACACTGGGAGCTACAGACATTATTTGTTCTGACAAGACTGGAACTTTAACACAAAATAAAATGACTGTTGAGCAAGTTTTTTATAATAATCAACAGCATCCAGCTACACAAGCACTTGCAGCCGATAATCATGCTTTAATGACCATGGTTCTAGCAAATGATTCTAAATTAGATAATAATAATAAACTATTAGGTGATCCGACAGAAACTGCTCTAATTCAATTTGCCCTTAATCAAAAAATTGCTGTTCAGCAACTTCTGCAAGTACATAAACGGCTGCAAGAGGTACCATTTGATTCTAGTCGGAAATTAATGAGTACCATTAATTTGGACCAGCAGCAGTATTTTGTAGCAGTCAAAGGTGCTCCCGATCAATTGCTTAAGCGTGTAACCAAAATTGAACAAAATGGTAAAATTGAGCCTATTACTGAAGAACAGAGGGCAGCAATTGCGGCTGCCAACCAGGACATGGCGCAAAAAGCTTTGCGAGTATTGGGGTTAGCATATAAAACTGTTGATCAGTTATATGATGAACCAACTACCGATAATGTTGAGCAAAACTTGATTTTTGCAGGATTAGTTGGAATGATTGATCCGGAACGTCCTGAAGCTAAAGCAGCAATTGCTGAGGCACATAGTGCTGGTATTAAAACAGTTATGATTACTGGCGACTATCAAGTAACTGCGCAAGCTATTGCTGAAAGGTTAGGGATTTTAGCTCCTAATCAAGATGAGCGAGTAGTTACAGGTAGCCAGTTAGATAATTTTAGTGATAATTATTTGGCAGAACATGTGCCTGATTTTAGTGTGTATGCTAGAGTTTCACCAGAACATAAGGTACGTATCGTTAAAGCTTGGCAGTCACGTGGTAAGATTGTTGCGATGACTGGAGATGGCGTTAATGATGCGCCAAGTTTGAAACAGGCAGATATTGGTATTGGGATGGGGATCACAGGTACTGAAGTTTCTAAAGGCGCCAGTGATATGATTTTAGCAGATGATAATTTTGCAACAATTGTTGAAGCAGTCAAGCAAGGAAGAAAAGTATTTAGTAATATTCAAAAGGCAATTCTTTATTTAATGAGTTGCAATGTTGGTGAAGTATTAACCGTATTTATGATGACAATGCTAGGCTGGGATATTCTAGCACCGGTTCAATTATTATGGATAAACTTGGTAACAGACACACTACCGGCAATTGCTTTGGGACTTGAACCAGTTGAAAAGGGGATAATGAAAAGAATGCCGCGTGGAAAGGAATCAAACTTTTTCAGTGGGGGAGTAGCCAGTTCAATTGTTTATCAGGGAATACTAGAAGGAATACTAGTTTTAACTACCTACCAATTGGGATTGAATTTTGGCCCACATGTCGGTAATACCAGCTTACAGCATCAGGATGCTTTGACAATGGCTTTCTTAACGCTGGGATTGATTCAACTTTTCCATGCGGTTAATTCTAAATATATTCACCAATCGATTTTTTCAAAAAGAACGTTTGCGAATAAGTGGTTTAATCTGGCAATTTTAATTTCTGCAGTTGTCATGTCTGCAGTTGAATTGCCGTTTATGAATCAGTTCTTTGACGTAACTGAGTTAAATATTATACAATGGCTAATAGTTTTAGTAGCTGGTTTGGGTATGATTGTTATTGTTGAAGTAGTTAAGTTTTTGCAACGTATATTAGGTAAAAAATAAATTAAATAATAAAAAAGCTCTTTGATAAAGTTAACAATTAGTAAATGGTCTAAATTGTTACAATAAGAGCTTTTTGTTTGTTATTCAACACTTTTTTAGAGTTGCTAAGTATAATTTTTTATTAAATTTATGCATATTTTCTAAAAAAATTAACCATTTATAGTATACTAGAAAACATATATTTTACTTTGCAATAAAATTTTTGTTGCAATTAAATACGAAAGAGGCGATAACAGTGTCGATGATAGAGTTCCATGACGTGCAAAAATATTACGGTCATTTTCATGCATTGCACGACATTAATTTAGAAATTGATCAAGGCGAAACCGTAGTTTTGATTGGACCTTCAGGCTCAGGGAAAAGCACCTTAGTGCGTACTGTAAATGGTCTGGAGTCAATTCAAAAGGGTCAATTGATTGTTAACGGGCACGACCTGTCAGATCCTAAGACTAATTTAAATATTTTACGTAGTGACGTTGGAATGGTATTTCAACATTTTAATTTATATAAAAATAAAGATGTACTCGAAAATATTATGTTAGCCCCTAGAATTGTTAGTCACATTCCTGAAGCAGAGAATAAGAAGCGGGCAATGGACTTACTAGAAATGGTTGGCTTAGAAAAATGGGCACATAACATGCCTTCACAAATTTCTGGTGGACAAAAGCAGCGTGTGGCTATTGCTAGAACATTAGCAATGCGTCCAAAGCTAATTTTATATGATGAGCCAACATCAGCACTTGATCCGGAAATGATTGATGATGTTTTGCAAGTTATAAAGAAAGTTGCTAATGATAGCGGAATGACCTCTTTAATCGTAACTCATGAAATGGGCTTTGCTAAAGAAGTAGCTAATCGAGTAATTTTCATGGATAAGGGTATAATTGTCGAAGATGATGATTGTCAAAGCTTTTTCAAACAACCAAAAACAGTACGTGCCCAACAATTTTTGAGTAAAATTATCTCTCACTAAGGAGGTTATGTATGAAAAAGAAATTTTGGCTAATTTCTCTTATAGCTAGCATTTTTCTGGTGAGTGGATGCGGTAAAAGTACAAATAACCAGTCTGTTTTAAAAGATGTTCAACAGGCGAATACAATCACTTGGGGCGTTAAAGGTGATGTCAAATTATTTGGTTTAATTGATGTACATGATGGTCAACAAAAAGGCTTTGACGTCGATATGGCTAAGCATATTACTAAGCATATTTTAGGACCTAAAGGTCGTGCTGAATTTGTTACAACCACTTCGCAGTCGAGAATACCGCTACTTAAAAACCGAAATGTGGATGCGGTAATTGCAACAATGACGATAACCCCGGAACGAAAAAAAGTAATTTCTTTTTCTAAATCGTATTTTGATGCTGGTCAATCGCTTTTGGTTCCCAAAAATTCAAAAATCAAAAGTACCAAAGATCTTAGTGGTAAAACCGTCATTGGAGTTGTTGGTGCGAATTCGGTGCAAAACATAAAAAAAGTTGCACCTAAGGCAAAAATAATTGAACTTCAGGATTATGCTCAGGCAATGAATGCTTTAAAATCTAAGCAAGGAGATGCTTTGACTACCGATAATGGTATTTTGTTTGGTCTTGCTGTTCAAAACCCAGGCTATGAAGTTCGTGGCGGAACATTTACTGTTGAACCATATGGTGTTGCAGTTGATAAAGGACAAACCGCATTTGCCGAGGCTGTTGACAAGGCAGTACTTGAGATGCAGCATAATGGTGAATATAATCGTTTGATTAAAAAGTGGTTTGGCGATGTTCCAGGTTTTAAGTATAAGGAGCTGTATCGCCAATGATTAATATTTTTACCAAATTTAGTAGCCAATTATTAATTGGACTGGGCTGGACAGTTTTTTCTAGTATAATTGCACTGTTTTTTAGTCTAATTATTGGAACAATTTTTGCTATTATGGAAGTTTTACCAAGTAAGGTAATGCGTACAATTGGTCGAGCTTATGTTGAAATTATGCGTAACATTCCATTATTAGTAATCACAATGTTTTTTTATTTAGTAATTCCCAACTATGTAGTAAAGATTAGTGGATTTACTGCTGGGACAATTGGATTAACCCTCTATACCTCGGCCTTCATTGCTGAAACAATCCGCTCTGGTATCCAATCCGTTTCTGGAGGTCAAATGGAAGGGGCGCGTTCAACGGGAATGACATATTGGCAAGCAATGCGCTATATTATTTTGCCACAAGCTTTTAAGATTGTTATTCCACCATTAGGTAATCAATTTGTTAACCTAGTTAAAAATTCATCAGTCCTTGCTTTTGTGGCGGGATTTGACTTAATGTATCAGGCTAATACAATTGCTTCGACTACATTTGATACTATTAATAGCTATTTAGTGGTAGGAATTTTGTATTTAATCATAACTCTACCACTTAGCTATTATATGCAACACTTAGAAAAGAAATTGGCTTAAGGGAGGTACATTGAAATGCAAAATTGGATTAATGCCCTTTCATGGCTTAATTTACGTTTTTTATTAATGGGCCTTTGGGTAACTATTTATATTTCGGTAATCTCCGTTATCTTAAGTTTTATTATTGGTTCCATTTTGGGTATTATTAGGTACTCTAAAATTAAATGGATTTCAAAAATTGTCGGTTTCATTATCGATATTATTCGTAATGTACCATTACTTTTGATTATCTTCTTTACTTATTTTGGGTTGCCAAATTTTGGCTTGCGGCCAGAAACAATTCCAGCTGCAATTATTGCAATGACAGTATTTGAGTCAAGTATGATTGCTGAAATTGTTCGTTCAGGTATTCAATCGGTTTCTGAGGGACAAATGGAAGGGGCTAGGTCAACGGGAATGAGCTTTATTCAAGCTTTGTGGCATGTGGTTCTGCCTCAGGCTTATAAGAATATGATTCCAACAATCATCAGTCAATTTGTTTCACTAATTAAGGATACCTCATTAGCAACAATTATTGTTGTGCCAGAAATGATGCAGCATGCTCAAGTTATTTATGGCCAAAATGCTAACTATATCTTGCCAATGTTTGCTGCTTTAGCAGTTTTATATTTTATTGTTTGTTTTACCCTGTCAGTAATTGGAAATGCGATAGGGCGGCATTTATCTTAATGAAACTGATTTTTAGTAAGTCAATGGGAGTATTTTGGAATGCGTCCAACTAATAAAACTGAATTAATGACAGCTAGTCAGAATTTATACGACCAACTATTAGTTTTAATTTCGATGAATGCAAGCTTAAAAAAGCACCTTAGGGGGTGTCTCGATTCACCTGTGGGAGTGGCAAAAGATATACTTACATAGCTAAGACTAATCAAGCTGCTAAAGAAGAAGCTGATAACACTTTCAGCAGGAAGTAAGGCCCTTGTTTGTTATATTTACGAATGATGAATTAAATCTATCCGTGGGTTGGTAATAACTAGAGTCACTTACTCGATCTAGTACTGCTAGTTATTATGAATAGGCTCTAAAGAATCCCCGTAAGTTTAAACGCTCATTGAAATAAAAAGTTATTCAAAACCGCTGGCATTTTGTCAGCGGTTTTGACATTTTAAAAAAAGAGGTCCTTATGATACTGAAGCAATCAGACTTTTCTTTAACTATTGTTAGTGAAATTTTTAATAAATTACAAGGGTTACATAATAATGTCATTCAAAAAGTAAGCATTGTTGGCGAGAATTTGTATGCTTTGCAATACAATAACCAACAAGATCCTCATAATTATGTTTATCGGGCTAGAAAAAGACGCTATCCTCTTTTTAAGCAAGTTTTTAATGCTTCTCAAATGGCGGGTGGTCATACGCAGACACTTGATTTGGCTAATCAGCCAAATATGTGGTTTATTGGTACGAAAAAAAATCACTTTAATTGGTCAACGCAATTAGCTCGCGTCACAATTCCATCTAGAAGTGCCCATACAAGCAATACCGAATTTGCTCGTTTGGCTTATCTTAGCCGAGCTGGGCGTGGATTGCGGGTTGTAGAGCATCAGGGGGTGGATACTTATTTACCTTTTCGGGGAAATGATTTACTTAGATTTGATGCGGCTATTTCGCCGGCAGGTAAATTGTTAATGTTAGTTACTGTTGATCAGCAAACTGCTACTCTGTCAAAGGGAAATAACGGTTATTTTATTCTATATGATTTAGCTGTAATTAATGCAGCTCTTGATAAAGTGGGTACTGGCTATGTTAATCTTGGCGAATTACCATATTTGAGCGAATTTTATATTAACCATATTACAGCTGTTGATAAAATTGGTTCTTTACAAGGATTTGCTCTTGATGAAAAAAGAAATGTGTATATTTCTAGCGAATTCGCGCCTAGCCAAGGTAATTTAAGCCAAAAACCACGGCGGATTATTAAAATGCCATGGGGCACATGGGGCTCATCTAATGATCAAGGATGGCAAATTCTTGACTTTGATCAAGCTAATATTGATATTTTAGGCTATGCAACGGAGTTGGAGAATGTTCAAGTGATTTCAGAAAATAATCTATATTTAACGATTTCTTATCATAATGGTGCTGGGGTGACAACACGGAGTCGAGTTTATCAAGTTAAGTGGTAAAAAAGATTGAACATTAGTGAAATTTTTAAAATTTAGGTATAGTTTAAGGACAGCTACTGAAAATAAAGGTGTCCCAATTATCCAATTAATATTAATTAAAGAAGTACTAAAACTTAAGCAATTTGTGCTTTAAAAAGGTAGACTTTTAAGGAGATTTTGTTACTTAAACTTTGAATAGAAATCAAAAATTTAAAAGATTTAAGAATAATTTTAAAATAGTGTAGCAGTACTTTATTTAATCTATACTATTACTAATAGAGTTTGTTAGCGCAATATTAATTTACTAAAAAGTTTGCAATGTAAGTAAAAAAACTTGAAAGATTTGCTATCTTTTGGGTACGCTTGGAAAATAGAAAGATTGGCTAATGAAGAATTTTCTGTTTCGTTTATATTTGAGCCTAATGAAATTTGGCGCTCGGTTTACTAAGATACAAGATAATAAAATTGTAATTCTAAATGGTGCTGGCCGTTCAGGTTCGAATGGTTATTTGTTTGGTAAATATATGAAAGAAGCACATTCAGAATATAAAGTAACTTTGGTCGAACCATGGCCTTCTTCACACTTATCTTTTGCAATTTGGCGCGAAATTGGTGCAGCTAAGTATGTAGTAACAACGCACCAGCCGTTTAAAATTCATAAGAAACAAATTAATATTCAATTTTGGCACGGAATTCCCCTCAAGCGAATGGGAATTATGGCCAATAATACTAATCGAAAAACGGACTTGCGTAACCAATATTTATGGCAAAAAAATGCCGATATTGTTACTTCTAGCTCTGATCTTTATGAAAGCCTGATGAGTGCGTGCTGTGCAATTGAAAATGACAAGTATCAGAAAGTTGGTTTTCCCCGCCTTGACGCTTTAAAGTCCCCGACAATTTCTCAATCCCAATTGTTACATGACTTATTTAAAATTGTTGATGATCAAGCTCAAATTGGGATTTATCTGCCAACTTTTCGCTATGAAATGGAAGATAGCCAAGTCTTAGCCCAAATTAAGGCTGGTAACTTTTTGACCTTACCAGATTTTGATGTAGAACAGCTTAATTGTGCTTTGAAAAAACAACATCAGTATTTAGTGGTTAAATTGCATCCCTATGAAATGAGTTTTTTTGAACACTTGACTAGTCAGTTTTCTAATATTGCTTTTCTAAATAATGATTATTTGTTTGAACATGATTATGATTTATATGAATTATTAGGTGCTACTAATTTCCTAATTACTGATTTTTCATCAATTTATTTTGATTATCTAAATTTGGATCAGCCAATTATCTTTCTCACGAATTATTTGACTAAATATGAAAATACACGCGGTTTGCTGCTGAGTCCATATGAACAAGTTGTGCCTGGAATTTGTGTAAAAAACCAACAGGAACTACTTGTTGCTTTAACCAATTCGGATGAATATCAGTCAAAGCGACAGTATTGGCTAGATTTGACTAATCAAGTTCAAGGTCATTCATGTTGTGATGATATTTTTACTTTAATGTCAACAAACTATTAAAGGGGAAATTGTGAAAAGAACTTTTTTAAATATTTTATATAATGCTGTTTATCAAATTTTTTTAGTTTTAGTGCCATTGATAACCGTGCCGTATCTTTCACGGATATTAGGCCCCCATACTTATGGAATTTACAGTAATGTAAATAATATAGTGCAATTTTTAATGATATTTTGTACCCTGTCAGTCTCTTATATTGGAATGCGAACAATTTCCCAAACTCGTTCCCATGGTAACCAGCAAGAACTGACTAAAGTTTTTTGGGGCTTGTGGTATTTTCAAGCAATTGCTGGGGCAGCTACAATTATAATTTTATTGGTTGTAGTTGGCTATTATCGAATTAAATATGGAAATTATTTATTACTGATGATACCATATTTGATTTCTGCCCAAGTTGATATTTCGTGGTTTTTTCAAGGACTAGCTGAATTTGGGCGTGTTGTTTTGAAAAACACGGCTGTCAAGTTAGTTTCAGTTATTTTGATTTTAGTCTGGGTTAAAGAACCAAGTGATTTATGGAAATACATGTTAATTATGTCGGTTTCGACTTTATTGGGATCGCTTGTTTTTTGGTTTGATATTCATTGCTATATTGGTGGACCAGTTAAGCATTTTTATCAATTTGACACAACTATTAAAGCTATCATTACGTTATTAATTCCCCAAATTGCCACCCAAATTTATACTTCCCTGGATAAGCCAATTTTAGGTCTTTTTCAAAATTCTACCCAAGTTGCTTTTTATGATAATTCACAGCGCATTTCTAATATGGTTTTAGGAATTGTTACTAGTATTTCCTTGGTAATTATGCCTAAAATGGCTGGTGAAGGGCAAAAGCAGCAACGAATAATTCTAAAAAAGTCATTGGATGCGACAGTGATGCTAGGAACAATGTTTGCGGTGATCATTATGGCCAATACTAAGGAATTTGTTCCGTTCTTTTTTGGCGCCAAGTTTATCCCAATGACCCCGTTAATGTTTTTCTTTGCCCTGACAATTATCATGATTCCGATGGGCGGCGTGTTTGCCAATCAGTTTGCCTTAGCCAATCATCGCGATCGAGATTATGCTATTCCAGTGATTGTAGGAGCCATTTTAGAAGTGGTTTTAAGTTATTTTTTGGATCAATTATACGGGGCAACTGGCGCAATGCTTGCAATTTTAACAACCGAATTAATCGTTTTAATCTTACGCTTGCTAATTGTGCGTGATGGCTACGACTTTAAATATTCATTTCAAGAAGTTCCAAAATATTTCTTAATTGCCGGGATTGTCTTAGTAGTAGGTATGCTACTACCACAGCTAGTTTCATCAGCTTTCTTCAACATGGCAATGAAATCGCTTATTATGTTTATCTTATACATTGCCCTGATGTTTCTTTTACGGCTTGACTTTAATCAAGATTTAATTATGTTATTTAAAAAATTTTTTAAGTGAGGTTAAAATGATTCCCAAAATTATTCACTATGTCTGGGTCGGTGGGAAACCGAAACCTAAAAACATCCAGCGTTGCATGAAAACATGGCGTAAGCACTTAGGAGATTATCAAATTATTGAGTGGAATGAACAAAATTTCAATGTTCATGAAAATGAATATGTTGCCCAAGCCTATAAAGCACAAAAGTGGGCGTTTGTTTCTGACTATATTCGGGCAAAAGCTATTTATGAGCAGGGGGGCATATATTTAGACACTGATGTTTTAGTTTTAGATGACTTAACCGCACTATTAAATAATCGTGCTTTTGTTGGCTTTGAAAATAAGGATAATCCTTTTACTGCTGTTTTTGGGGCTGAACCCCATCATCCATTACTTAAAGATATGCTAGCTTATTATGACGGGCGTGATTTTACTTTTGATGCCAAAGACCAATTAGCCGGTGTCAATACCCTATCTGTTTCAAATATTTTGAAAAAGAAGTATGGGGCGAAAGCTAATAATCAAGAGCAAGTTTTAAAAGAAAAGATTCATGTTTATCCGGATGGAATTTTATGCAATCCGTCTGCTAAATCGAAGACAATTCATGTTTTTACTGGAACGTGGATGGAAGGCGAAAAACCCTTAAAAAGAAAATTAGTAACAGCGCTTAAAGTTAGAATAAAGACTAAGAAAGAAGCTGCTCTGTATGCGAAAATATTAAAATAGCAATGAATGAACAAGAACTACAAAAATTAGTTGAATTGCTATCAATTAAGTATTTTGGGCGCGAGTTTAAACATCAAGTTAAAATTAATCGGCGAATGACAACCACTGGGGGACGTTATCACTTAAGTGATCATCATTTGGAAATTAATCGTCACTTTTTAGCACCACAATACAAACATGAATTAGTGGGAATTATTAAGCACGAACTGGTGCATTACCATTTACATTTAGCTAAATTAGGTTATCGTCACTCTGATTGGGAATTTAAGACCTTACTCAAACAAGTAGGTGGGTTGCGGTATGCCCCCGATATTGGCTTACGACGACACCAGCCAGTTAGCTATTTATATCAGTGTGAATTTTGTAAACAAAAGTATGCTCGAGTACGTCCAATTAATATTGCCAAGTATGGCTGTAGTAAATGTCGTGGGCACCTTAAGTTAATAAAAATGATACCTAAAAAATAAAGCTGCAAAAGTTGTTAAATTTTTGCAGTTTTTGTTTGACAAAACGTTAGGTACGAAACTATAATCTAAGTATAAATTTAGGTACCTAACAAAAATAAAATTAGTAAGGTAAGGAGCTTTTATTATGAGTCAAACATGTGATAACTTAATGAAAAAATTATACTTTATTATGCGGGCTAGTCGCTACTTTATGTTTGAGAATAAGCAGCCAATTTCAGGTCAAAAACGAGTGTTGGCGGTTTTAAAATTAGAAGATGGTTTAACCCAAAATTATTTGGCAGAAGTTTTGGCACTGCAACCGGGCTCATTGGCTGAATTATTGAAAAAGATGGAGGTAAAGGGTTATATTAAACGTGAAACGGATAACCAAGACAAACGGGTAAAACGAGTTTTTCTAACTAGTGAGGGAAAAGCGGAAGCAGGTCGACTGAAAGAACTCGAAAGGGCGCAAGACACTGCCCCTTTCTTTGCCGGCTTAAGTGAGAATGAGCAACAAGAATTTGGTCAGTATTTAGAAAAGATTGCTGATGGCTGGGATGAGAATCTAAAACAACAAGCGCAAAAATTTGTTGATCCAGCATTTCGGATGAAAGCAATTTCCCAGTGGCGTAAATATGCTGCCCAACATAACTTATCACGAGCAGAAAGTAATAATATGTGTCGGAGAATGCAAAAGTGGAATCATTTTGCAAACTATCAAGATTTTAAGCATGATAAGAACAGAAGGTATTGCCAATTTAATGAAATGCCAGAGTATAACGCAGATTTTTGGCACCGATTTTGGCATAATGATGAAGAAGAAAGATAATTAAGTAAGGGTTTTTCAAGTTTGAAAAACCCTTTTCGTTTTCAAATAATGAGTTCAGCTATGACTACTTTTACAAGTGATTTAGGTCATGATAGGTACAAGTAATTGATTATAAAAAGATAAACGGGCAAATAAGTTAATAAAAAGCGCAGGAAAGTATTGAACTGAATTTGATTTTACAGTATACTAATTACTGTACTTGCGGGCATGGCGGAATTGGCAGACGCGCAAGACTAAGGATCTTGTGATCGTTTTTAGATCGTGGAAGTTCGAGTCTTCTTGCCCGCATCATTTGTAATGGAGTAGCAACTCCATTTTTTTGTTTAAAAATAAAATTCAAATAAAAATGTGAAATACTCTGTAATTGTTAAATTGATATCTAACTTTTATGGGGTATTTTTAAATATTAATTATCTTTTTTTATTTTAAAAATTAATTACATTCCATAATTTTAACGTGCGAGAAGGTATACTTATTGTAACAACTATTTTAAGTAAGGACTTTTTTATGGCAAAAAAACGCAGGGGTAAAAAACAATCTAACTGGCTAATTATTATAGAAACGTTTGTCATTTTGTTTGTATTAATAATTGCTTTCGTCAGTTTTAGATACTATCGTCGTCAAGCAATTGAAACAGAAAAAATCAGACAACAACAAATTGCACGGGAAGCAGCTAGACAAAAGATTATTAAGCAGCACAAAGCTTTTATTAATGAGATTGGTCCAGTTGCTCAAGAAGTTGACAAATCATATGAACTTTTACCTAGTATTACGATTGCCCAAGCATGTTTGGAAAGCAACTACGGTAAAAGTAGTTTATCGCAAAAATACAATAACTTATTTGGGGTAAAAGGTTCTAACCCTAACACGTCGGCAATTTTAACGACTAAGGAATTTGAAAAAGGGAAATGGGTTTTAGTAAAAGCACGTTTTCAAATTTATGATTCCTATGAAGCATCGATTCGGGCTCATGCTCGACTTTTTCAACGAGGTACTAGTTGGAATAAAAATCAATATCAGCATGTTCTTGCGGCCAAAGACTATCAAACGCAAGCCCATGCTTTAGTC
Source organism: Lactobacillus sp. ESL0225 (assembly GCF_003692905.1). Classification (NCBI taxonomy): domain Bacteria; kingdom Bacillati; phylum Bacillota; class Bacilli; order Lactobacillales; family Lactobacillaceae; genus Lactobacillus; species Lactobacillus sp. ESL0225. The sequence continues at coordinate 56,924 of NZ_REHK01000006.1, forward strand.
AAAGATGGCTATGCTACTGATCCAAATTATGCAGATAAATTAATTAAAATAATCCAGCAGTATCAACTTGATCGATTTGACAAGTAAGAAACAAACCATGCCAAATTTATATAACATTTTTGGTACAATTAAGATAGCTATCAAAAATCAGACGAAGGGAATTAGAATGAGCGAAGAATCTATTTTAGCGGGCTTAAATCCGCAGCAAAAGCAAGCTGTTAAAACGACTGAGGGACCGCTTTTAGTGGTTGCTGGAGCAGGTTCTGGAAAAACCTCAGTTTTAACTAGACGGATTGCATATCTTGTTAATGAAAAAGGAATTTTACCCTGGAATATTTTGGCGATTACTTTTACTAATAAAGCAGCCGCAGAAATGCGTGAACGGGAACGGGATTTGCTTGGTACACCAGCAGAGAGTATATGGATGTCAACTTTTCATGCATTGTGTGTGAGGATCTTACGGCGTGATGCTGAAAAAATTGGTTATAGCCAAAATTTTTCGATTGCAGATGCAGCTGAACAGCTAACCTTAATTAAGCATATCGAAAAAGAACTAAATATTAATCCCAAAATGTATGAACCACGTCGTGTTTTATCAGCTATCTCTAATGCCAAAAATGCGCTACTAACGCCTGATGCATTAAAAGCCAGCAGTTCAATGCCCTTTGAGAAGATAACTGCACAAATTTATCAAGAATATCAGAAACGCTTAAAACATGATCAAATAATGGATTTTGATGATTTGATTATGCAAACTTTAGTGTTGTTTAAAACAGATGCTACAGTTTTACATTACTATCAAGCTAAGTTTCATTATTTATTAGTTGATGAATATCAAGATACCAACCAAGCGCAATACGAATTGTGCCATCAACTAGCAGCTCAGCATAAGAATATTTGTGTAGTTGGAGACGCAGATCAATCTATTTATGGTTGGCGTGGTGCAAATTTGGAAAATATCATGAACTTTGAACATGATTACCAAAATGATGGCGTACAAACTATTAAATTAGAACAAAATTATCGCTCGACTGGTCATATTTTGGCAGCAGCTAACGCAGTTATCAAAAATAATCGTAACCGTAAAGCTAAAAAGTTATGGACGGATCAAGGAGAGGGTGAAAAAATTACATATTATCGAGCTCAAAGTGGCGAAGATGAAGCACATTTTATTATCAGCAAAATTCAAGAAGAAGTTGAAAATAAAAATCGTTCTTATCGTGACTTTGCCATTTTGTATCGAACTAATGCCCAGTCGCGAACCGTTGAAGAGGCTTTTGTTAAATCAAACATTCCCTATCAAATAGTTGGTGGTCATAAATTTTATGATCGAAAAGAAATTATGGATGTCATGGCTTACTTAAAGCTGGTATCTAACCCAAGTGACACTATGAGTTTTAATCGAATTGTTAATACGCCAAAGCGGGGCATTGGTAATGTAAGTATTGAAAAATTTACTAATTTTGCTCAAACTAGTAATTTGTCCTTACTTGAAGCCTTTAATCATGTAGGTATATCAGGTCTTTCTGTTAGAATAGCTGCTAAATTGAGTGATTTTGGTGCAAAACTTAAAGATGCTATTGAGTATTCTCGCAATCATAGCGTTACCGGTCTTACTGAAAAAATTTTGCAAGATTTCGGGTACATTGAAGCTCTTAAAGCAGAACATACAATTGAAGCTGAAACCAGATTAGAAAACTTAGACGAATTTTTATCAGTAACTAAACGGTTTGATGATCAATATGACCAAGATAATCAATCTGAAATCTTAAGTGACTTTTTAGCAGAAGTTTCATTATTGAGTGATCAAGATGACTTAGCAAATAATGATCAGCAAGTTGCTTTAATGACACTACATGCTGCTAAAGGTTTGGAATTTCCAGTTGTTTTTTTAGTTGGAATGGAAGATGGGCTATTCCCATTATCAAGAGCATTGTTAGAAGATGATCAGTTAGAAGAAGAGCGCCGGTTAGCCTATGTTGGTATTACTAGAGCAAGACAGCAACTGTATTTAACTAATGCATACTCACGAACGATGTTTGGCAGAACCCAAAATAATCAACCATCTAGATTTTTAGATGAAATTGATGAAGCTGATCTTAAAATTGAAGGGGCAAGTTTTCCTACTTTGGGCTCAGATTCTTTTCAAACCCAGGCTGCTCCGTTTGCGAATGTGGCTGAACGTGCCCGGGCTCAAGTTTATACACCTAAGATTAAACCAGCTGGAGCTGTGGGAGCTGAGAAAAAGGGCTGGAATGTTGGTGATCAAGTAAAACATAAGGCTTGGGGCTTAGGAGTAGTTGTTAAAGCCAATGGCTCTGGTGAGGATATGGAACTAGATATTGCTTTTAAAGAGAAGGGGATTAAACGACTTTTGGCAGCCTTTGCACCTATTAAAAAGGTATAATGAATTAAGTTAAAGTTATTATTTTGATCAGGGGGGTAGGAAATGGCTGATCTAACTCTAAATGAAGCCAAAAAAGAAGCAGCTTCTTTAAGAAAACAATTAAAGGAGTGGGCGCAAGCATATTATGCAAAAGATGCTCCACAAGTTGAAGATTATGTATATGACCAAAATTATAATCGGTTATTGGAATTAGAGCAGCAGTTCCCACAAATTGTTACGCCAGATTCGATTACTCAACAAGTTGGTGGAGAAATTGATAGTGAATTTACAAAAGTTGTTCATGAAGTTCCCATGCTTTCAATGGGGGATGTTTTTTCTAAAGAAGAGTTGACCGAATTTGATGCTCGTATTCAGCGCCAAGTTGGCCATGCAGTAGCCTACAATGTTGAATTAAAAATTGATGGTTTATCACTTAATCTTGAATATGTTGATGGGGAGCTTAAGCGTGCTTCTACACGAGGAAATGGATTGGTTGGTGAAGATGTGACCGCTAATGCTCGTTATATTGCTGATATTCCACAAAAGCTACCAGAAAAATTAACCATTGAAGTTCGTGGCGAGTGCTATATGGATAAAGGAGCTTTTGCGCAATTAAATCAAGAGCGAGATGAAAAAGGTGAAACAACGTTTGCTAATCCACGAAATGCGGCCGCCGGATCATTACGTCAGTTAGATGCTAAAGTTACCAAACAGCGAAATTTAAGTACATTTATTTATACTTGGGTGAACCCGCCAGCTAATATTACTAGTCAGCATCAAGCAATTACTAAATTAGATGAGCTGGGCTTTCATACAAATCAAACTGGACGCAAGCTGGATAATTTGGACCAGGTTTTTGCCTTTATTGATGAATATACGTCAAAAAGGGATAATTTGCTATATGGCATTGACGGCATTGTTATTAAAGTCGATGATTTGAACTTACAAAATGAGCTGGGAGCTACAGTTAAAATACCGCGTTGGGAGATTGCCTATAAATTTCCACCGGAAGAGCAGGAAACAGTTGTTCATGAAATTAAGTGGACAGTTGGTCGAACAGGTGTAGTAACCCCGACAGCAATTATGGATCCGGTACAGATAGCCGGGACAACAGTTTCTCATGCTGTATTACATAATGTTGATTTGCTTAAACAAAAAGATGTACGAATTGGTGATACCGTCATGTTGCATAAGGCAGGCGATATTATTCCTGAAATATCACAAGTTGTATTAGCTAAAAGACCCAAAGATGCTGTCCTATACGAAATTCCAACTAAATGTCCATCATGTAAAGAAGATTTAATTCATTTACCAGATGAGGTTGCCCTTAGGTGCGTCAACCCTTCCTGCCCAGCGCAAATTGAAGAAGGAATAACTCACTTTGCTTCACGACCAGCTATGAATATTGATGGGTTAGGCCCCAAAATTGTTGCACAATTAATTACTAATGGTTTAGTTCATAACGTAGCTGATTTGTATCATTTGCAAGCAGCTGATTTGGCTAAGCTAGACCATTTTAAAGACAAGGCGATTAGTAATTTGCTAGCAGCAATTAATAATTCTAAACATAATTCTGTAGAATTACTATTAACTGGACTAGGAATAGACCATGTTGGAGCTAAAGCTGCACGGCTAATAGCGCAAAAGTTTAAAAATATGGCAAAGATTATGCAAGCAGACGTGCAAGAGGTAGCTACAATCGATACAATAGGCATGACAATTGCTGAATCCTTAACAACATATTTTGCTCAAGAAGAAGTTAAAGAATTAGTTACTGAGCTTGAGCAAAGTGGGGTCAATATGAATTACTTAGGTCAGACAGGACCAAGTAATATTCCTGACAACTTTTTTAAGAATAGAACTGTTGTTTTGACTGGTACTTTAGTGCAATATACCCGTAGCAAATTTACTCAAAAGTTACAAGCACTTGGAGCTAAGGTAACTAGTTCAGTATCAGGTAAAACAGACTATGTTATCTATGGTAAAGATGCTGGATCAAAATACGATAAAGCACAGAAACTGGGCGTCAAATTATTGACTGAAGAAGAAGCAATTGCTCAAGTTAAATAAAGGAATAATTAAATTGAAAAAATATTTACACGCTTTAACAATTCTTGGGCTATCCCTGACTCTAACTGCTTGTGGGAATTTAAAAAACTCCAATCTAGCTAATAATGCTAAAACTGCATCCAATTCCAGTACCAAAACCTATCAGACAACAGATACAGGAAATAATGGTTATACAGTTTTATTAAAAAATGGTCGTTATGTGACAAGCCCAATCTCTGGATTAACGGCAACAGATAATGATAATTCAGTTGACACCAGAGAACTCGAACGGGGACTCGTTCAGATTTCTAAAAAAGTTTATTCAACTAATTCTTATGTTTTTCAAGAAGGGCAATATATTACTACTACAGATGCAAATGAATGGCTATCGCGTAAATCCAAAGATAATAAATTAGGACTTAATCCTGCTGAAGGTAGTAAAAAGAATTATAATCCTTATTATTTAGAAGAAATTATTGAGCAGAACTATTTAACTGGCTCGGGCTCAAACTATCATATTGGCGGTATAAGCATTGGTCTGGCCATTAATTCAATTGATTATTATCAGAAGGTTAAAGATGGACCACAATATCAAGCTACAATTTCACGGGCTAAGCAAAAAGAATTTGGTCAACATGCTGCCGAACAAATAGTGCAACGTTTACGTAAGCGAAAAAATTTAAAAACTGTTCCAATAACGGTTGGTCTTTTTGCTAAAGAAAGTATGGATTCACTCGTTCCAGGAAGTTACTTTTTGAGCGGGACAGTCGCTGCTAATAGTAGTAAAATAGTTAAATGGGAAAACATTACTACTCAGTCTGAGGTATTACCAACGATTGGTAATAAAAAGGCAATTAACAGTAGTGATGCATCAAGCTTTAATAGTTTTAAAGAATCAATTCAAAACTATTTTCCTAATATTAGTGGGGTAACCGCAACTTTGCGTTATGAAGATGGCAAGTTGGTACAAGAAAACATATCAATTACGACCCAGTTTTATGGTTACGAGCAGATTCAAAGTTTCACCCGCTTAGTTTTATCAACCGCAAAAAAATATTTGGCAAATGATGTTCCAATTGAAATAAAAATTGGTTCGGTAAATGATATTCAGGCACTGGTTGCTAAAGAAACGGGAGATAATAGTTATCAAGTTCATATTTATGGTGGCGAATAGGAGGTATTAGTATGAAAATTACAGAAGAGACAATTAAGCATGTCGCAGTTTTATCGCGGCTGGAAATTAATAAAAATGATATTAGTCAGGTTACTGAACAAATGAGTTCAATTATCAATATGGCTGATCAATTATCAGAAGTTAACACTGAGGGTGTTGAAGAAACTGTCCAAGTAGTTGATCGTGATACAGTATTTAGAGAAGACAAGCCTGAACACTGGCAAAGTCGCGAAGAATTAATGAGGAATGTTCCTGAACAAGCTAATGGCTTTATCAAGGTTCCAGTGATTATTAATAAGGATGAGGACGAGTAATGAATTACTTAAATGAAGATATTGACTCATTAAATGAAAAATTGGCTCAGGGGACTTTATCAGCTGATCAATTAGCACAAGATACAGTCGCCAATATTAAGCAGACCGATGATAAGTTAAATGCTTGGATTACGGTTCAGGAGGATGCTAAACCTGCTGCTGATTTAGATTTTAGCAAGAATAAGTTAGCTGGAATTCCAATTGCAATTAAAGATAATATTCTTACTAAAGATGTTAAAACGACAGCTGCTAGTCATATTTTGGATAACTACATTCCAGTCTATGATGCAACAGTTATTGAACGTTTAAAAGCTGCCCAGGCTACTTTTGTAGGGAAAACAAATATGGACGAATTTGCGATGGGTTCATCGACTGAACATTCATACTTTGGTATAACACATAACCCTTGGAATTTAGACAAAGTTCCAGGTGGTTCTTCTGGTGGTTCCGCGGTTGCTGTTGCTTCAGGACAAGTTGTTGCTGCCCTTGGATCTGATACGGGTGGTTCAATCCGGCAACCAGCTGCATTTAACGGTGTTTTTGGTATTAAACCAACTTATGGGCGTGTTTCACGTTGGGGCTTAATTGCTTTCGCATCTTCACTTGATGAAATTGGAGTAATGAGCAAGCGGGCCAAAACATCAGCCCAAGTACTTAATGTTATTGCAGGAGCTGATGAACATGACTCTATCCTTTCAACTAGAGCAGTTCCTGACTTCACTAAGTACATCGGTAAAGACATCAAAGGCATGCGGGTAGCGGTTGTTAAAGAGTACATGGATGCTGTTGATGGTGAGATGCGTGAAGTAATTCAAGAGCAGATTACTGTTTTAGAAAATGCCGGAGCAGTCGTTAATGAGGTTTCCTTACCATTAACTAAATATGTAGTTCCTGATTATTATATTATTGCTTCTAGTGAAGCTTCATCAAATCTACAAAGATTTGATGGTATTCGTTATGGCTATCGGGCAGAGGATACAAAAGATCTACTGGATGTTTATGTAAAATCACGTTCAGAAGGTTTTGGTGAAGAAGTTAAGCGCCGAATTATGCTGGGCTCATTTGCTTTATCAGCAGGTTCATATGACCGTTTCTTTAGACAGGCAGCAAAGGTTAGGACCATGATTTGTCAAGATTTTGACCGTATCTTTGAGGAAAATGATGTAATTGTTGGTCCAACAACTACTACACCGGCCTTCACTATTGGTAGTGAAATTTCTGATCCAATTAAGATGTATAACAATGACATTTTGACCATTTCGGCTAACTTAGCGGGTATTCCATCTGCTAGTGTACCAGCTGGTATGGTAGATGGAATGCCTGTTGGGTTACAAGTAATGGCTAAGCGATTTGATGAGGGAAGTATTTTCCAAGTAGCTGACTTTATTGAACAAACTAACAAGTTTTATGAAAAGACACCAACTGGAATGGGGGATTAACAGATGAATTTTAAATCAACAATTGGGTTCGAAGTACACTTCGAATTAAAAACTAATAGTAAGATTTTCTCACCTTCACCGGTTAGTTATGGTGCTAAGCCTAATACTGAAACAAATGTAATTGATTGGGCAATGCCTGGAGTTTTACCCTACGTAAATAAGGATGTTTATCGCTTAGGGATTATGGTTGCTTTAGCAACGCACTCACATATTTTGCCAAATACTCATTTTGATCGAAAGAATTATTATTACCCTGACAGTCCCAAAGCTTACCAGATTACTCAATTTTACCAACCTTTAGCTCGTGACGGCTATGTTGAAATTGAGGTACACGGTAAAAAGAAACGGATTGGGATTCATGAAATGCATATTGAAGAAGATGCTGGTAAAAATACGCATGGGACTAATGGCTTTTCTTATGTTGATTTAAATCGGCAAGGTGTTCCGCTACTGGAAGTTGTTTCTGAACCAGAAATTGCAGATCCTGATGAAGGCTATGCTTACCTTGAAAAATTACGTAAGATTGTCCAGTTTACAGGTGCTTCTGATGTTAAGATGGAAGAAGGTTCAATGCGAGTTGATACCAATATTTCTATTCGTCCCGCTGGACAAAAAGAACTTGGAACCAAGGTTGAAATGAAGAACCTGAACTCTTTTGAACATGTACGTAAATCTTTGGCATATGAAGAAAAACGGCAAGCACAGGTCTTATTGGCAGGAGGTCGAGTACAATTATCGACACGCCGGTTTGATGAAGCAACAGGTAAGACTGTTCTGGAACGGGTTAAAGAAGGCGATGCCGATTATCGCTATTTCCCAGAACCAGATTTAGCCCCTGATCATATTAGTCAAGAGTGGATTGATGAAATTGCAGCGACATTACCACGCTCGGCCGAAGAACGTTACAGCCAATATGTCAATGAATTTGGCTTAAAGGATTACGACGCCCAAGTTCTTTTGCAAACTAAAGAAAGCTCTGATTTTTATGATAAGACAGTTGCAGCTGGGGCAGATCCACAATTAGCTGCTAACTGGATGAATACCCAAGTAAATGGTTATTTAAATGATAATCGTGTATCTTTAGCTGATATTAAGTTAACACCTGAGAACTTAGCAGCAATGATTGAACTAATTAAGAACGGTACAATCTCTTCGAAAATTGCTAAAAAAGTTTTTGCCGAGACAATTGCTAATGGAACTGATCCTAAGAAGTACGTTGAAGACCAGGGCATGGTTCAATTATCTGATACTAGTGTGCTTGAACCAATGGTTAAAGCAGTAGTGGACAGTAATCCGCAATCAGTTGAAGACTTTAAAAATGGTAAAGATCGGGCAATTGGATACTTGGTTGGTCAAATCATGAAAAAGACACGTGGTAAGGCTAATCCTAAGGTTATCAACCAGCTTTTGAATCAAGAATTACAAAGGCGTTAAAGAGAATTTTAAAGTAATTTGAGTAATAAGGTAGTAATTTATGACTAAAAAAGCAAGATTGATTTATAATCCTGTATCAGGTCACGAGCAGATGCCTAAAAATGTGGCTGACATTTTAAATGTGTTGGAACAAGCAGGTTATGAAGCAAGCGCATTTCGAACTACGCCGCAAAAACAAAGTGCCCAAAAAGAAGCTACTCGAGCTGCAAATGCAGGCTTTGACTTAATTGTAGCAGCTGGTGGGGATGGAACAATCAATGAAGTTGTTAATGGGATTGCTTTTCTGGAAAAAAGACCACAAATGGCCATTATCCCTGCTGGCACGACTAATGACTATGCTAGAGCCTTACATATTCCACGTGAAAGTATTAAAGATGCAGTTAAAGTAATCCTTAAACAAAAAACACGTAAAATGGATATTGGGCAGGCAACATTTGCAAATCATACTCAATATTTTGTTAATATTGCAGCCTGTGGATCATTAACTGAGTTAACCTATGGTGTCCCGTCAGAAGTTAAGTCGGCATTAGGTTATACAGCATATTTGATAAAAGGAGCCGAGATGTTACCTCATTTGACTACAAATGAATTGCGCTTAACATATGACGATGGCGTATATGAAGGTAAACTTTCGATGCTGTTATTAGGGATGACTAATACAATCGGCGGTTTTGAGCAAATAATGCCAGATGCAGAATTAGGTGATGGATTTTTCCAATTAATTGTGGTAAAACCATCTGATCCAGTTAAATTATTAAGACTAATGGCCCTTGCCTTAAACGGTAAGCACGTAGATGATCCTGATATCATTTATACAAAAACACGAAGTTTAAAAATTGAGTTGTTTGGTCAAAGTATAGGTAAAGAACTTCCTGTTAATTTGGATGGAGAAATTGGTGCCTATTGTCCAGTTACTTTTAAAAATTTACAGAGGCGAATTGAATTTTTCGTTGGTGAATAATAGTTTAGTTGTTAATTATACTGATAGTTGAAAATTAAAGTACACATAACAAATTAGATATCTTAGTCTAATTGTTATGTGTATTTTTATTTTAATCATAAAAGTAAAAGTTAAATTTAGAAATTCAGTAGTTTACTAATATGTGGCGAAGAAAAAATTATTTTTATCTAATAGAATACAGAGCAAAAAACCTGAAATTAAAAGGTTTTAGTTGATGCAATTCCTAAATTAACTATGATATATTATTTTTATTCGTATAATCAGCAGCTATTGTTTTAGAAGATGCCGCAAATGAAGCTAGGATTAAAGAGCTAGTCTAAAGTGAATAGTCGCTTGTTACACAAGTTATTAAAAAAGTAGTCATTGTCATTGCATAACAGTTAAAGCAAGCTGCCACTACTGATAGAGATGATGAAATCAAGCAAATGCAGGAGCAATACAAAAAAGAACTTAAAAATATTGTAGGTAAATAAAATTATATTTTTGTTGATAATTATCAGTAAGTTTTATATTTAAGTAATTAAGAATATAATTTTTGTAATTAAAAAACTATCGCTTCTTATAATTGAAACGATAGTTTTTTTGTCAATTTTTAATTTGCATAATCAATATCTTCTATTGGATTAACTTTGAATTCATGGTATTCAGTTTCTTTTTCCAGCTCTGGTGTCAATTTGACACATCTAATACGTTGGTTGCCGTAAGTTGAGTAATAGTAACTTTTAGATTCAGCACACATGTAAGCTGAATAACAAGTATAGTCAAAAGTATTCTCAGGGGTAACAACGATTCCGCGTGGAATACTGACAGCTTCTAATATATGGTGAGCTAAACTTACAGCAGTTAATTCATCCTTGGGTTGTTCAACATTATTTTTCATAAAGGCTGTTCTAATAAAACGTGATGGTGGTGTATAGTCACCAGGTAAGCCAAAGGTACCTGAGCCTTGACTAAACGGCTTTAATGTTTTACCCAAAAATTCAATATCTTTATGTTGTTTTGGTCTAACAGAAAGGTAATTACGTAAATTAGTTTCGTGCCAGTGATAATCGGGACTATTGGTCATCACGCCAACTGAATCTCGGATAATATGTGTATCATCTTCTTGTGTTTCAACGATAACACTTTCCCCCGTAGTATCAGAAAAGATATAGTGTAAAGGTGGTATAACCTTTAAAGCGGGGCTAGCTTCATTAACAATTGAAATTTTATTGGTAAATAATTCGGCCACGTCAGCTAATGAACTAGCTTGAGATAAAATTACAGAAATCACTTTATCGGGTGATACACCCCAAGTATTAGGTTCAGCCTGTTGTTTGTAGCTAGCATATCCTGGGAAATATAAAACAGCTCCTGTTAATCCAGCATCATTAATACCATCACAAGTAACTGGAGAATTATCAATATCATATTGAATACTACCCATGCCAATAAATGAATGCTTACTAGTAACTTGATCTGTCGTATTATATGAAACGGCGAAAGTTTTGTCTTTAGGAACAAAAATAACTTGTTCAGCCATTTCCATCATAAAGTCCATTGTTCTAGATAAAAAATGTTTTTTATCCTTAGTTTCTAATGTAAAACTGCTACAACCTATCATGCTGTAACCTCCATTTGATTTTAAAAATATTATAAATTAACTATAATGAAAAGTATAAGAGGATGGATGACTATATTCAAGTGTTTTAAATTTAAATCGTAATGATGTAAGCTATTACTTACTATAATCTAATTATAAAAAAAGGTGCCGATCATTGCGACCAGCACCTTTTTTATTAATTGCGCCTATTACCATTACCACCAAAGATTTCTAATAAAAACATAAAAATATTAATAAAGTCAAGGTAAAGTTGCAAAGCTCCTAATATTGCTAGACCATTACTTGATAATTGGTCGCCATAATTATTGTAAATAGCTTTCATTTTATTGGCATCACTAGCAACTAAACCAGTAAAAATTATTACACCGATAAAGGAAAATAGGTAAGTGACAGCTGGATTACGTAAGAAAAGATTGACTAGCCAAGCTACCATAAAACCAAATAAAGCAGCGCTTAAATAGGAATTCCAATTAGATAAATCACGCTTAGTAAAAGTTCCAAATATAGCCATGGCAATAAAAACTGCTGCGGCAGAGATAAAGGCTGAAGTGATTTGGGTGCCGGTATAAAAGCCAGCAATTAAGGCAAATTCAAAGCCATAAATTGCAGCTAAAAAGATAAGCATAACTAAAGCTGCTGCTGGATTGCGATTAGCTTTAAAACTAATTCCTAGAGATAGACCTAAGGGAACTAATAAAATTAACCAGATGATAGTAGCAGGCAGATTCATTAGTGCAGTACTAAAAACATTCATAGTCAAATAGGCTACTAAGGCGGAAATCATAACTGCGCCGCCCATCAGGGCATACATTTTAGTCAAAAAACGATTAGTCTCTGCGATAGTATGAATTTGTCGGCGATCTGAATTAGTATCAAAAATATTCATAAAAACGTCCTTTCTGTGGCTCAAATTAGTACTAAAACTAACACATTTTAAATTTGGTGTGAAGATAATTAAGCGAAGTTAAAGCAAAGTTAAAGAATAAGTTAGCATGTTACTTTTATTCAAATTTTTAGTAAAATAGAATAGTTAATCAATTGTTTGTAAAAAAGGACAAGAACATGGAAAAAAATCAAATTATTGACTTAGAAATCACTGACTTATCGTATGAAGCGATGGGGGTAGCGCATTATGAAGGAATGACGGTCTTTGTGACCAGTGCAATTCCTGGTGAAATAGTCAGGGCTAAAATATTAAAAGTTAAGAAGACCTTTGCTTTTGCCAAAATTGAAGAGCTTATTAAAGAGAGCCCTGATCGAGTAAAGATTGAACTTAATCAATGGGTGCAAACTGGGCTTGCCTCACTGGCACATATTAAATATGACAAGCAGCTCGAATTCAAGCGTAACCAAGTGGTCAATTTATTGAAAAAAGCCCATCTTGATGATGTGGAAGTTGGTTCTACTTTACCTAGTCCGGAGGAGACGGGTTACCGCAACAAAGCTCAGGTACCTGTCCGAGAAGTTGCTGGTCAACTCGAAATCGGTTTCTTTAGACGGCACTCACATGATTTGGTGCCGTTAACCAATTTTTTGACAACTGATCCTGAAATTGACCGTGTCTTAGTGGCAGTGCGTGATATTCTTCGCCAATATCGCGTTCCGGCTTATGATGAAATTCATAATCAAGGTGAAGTTAGATATCTAGATGTCCGTCGTAGTAAGGCAACAGGTGAAATGATGGTAATTCTAGTATGTTTGCATAAAGATTTTGCTCAATTACCCAAAGTTGCGACTGATATCAAAAAAATTCCGGGTGTGACTAGTTTAGTTTTAAACTATAACCCAAAGAAAACTAATGTTATTTTAGGTAAGGTGGACTACCTGATTTTTGGTAAACCACAACTTACTGATCAAATTGGTGACGTCAAGTTTAGAATTTCACCGGAAAGTTTCTTCCAAATCAATTCATTGCAAACACCGCGGCTTTATGATTTAGCAATTAAAAAGGCTAACTTACAACCAGAAGATGCGGTTGTTGATGCTTATTCTGGAATTGGCACTATTGGCTTGACCGTAGCGAAACATGTGCGTTCGGTGCGTGGTATTGAGAGCGTCAGAGATGCAGTCAAGGATGCCAATAATAATGCAAAACTAAATGATATCCGAAATGCCAAGTATGTTACTGGTAAGGCTGAAGAAATTATGCCTAAATGGGCAGAAAAAGGGATGCAAGTTGACATTATTTTCGTTGATCCGCCAAGAAAAGGCTTAACCCCAGAGTTTATTGAGGCTGCCGCTAAGACTAACCCTAAAACAATTGTTTATATTTCGTGCAATCCAGCAACGCTAGTACGTGATCTGCAAGAATTTCAGCAGTTAGGCTATACTTTTGACCAGATTGATCCGGTGGATATGTTCCCACAAACGCCCCATGTCGAAGCAGTAACGGTGCTAGAACGAAATAAGTAAGCCCCTATAAACTGCGTAATTGAGGCGTTATTGAATTTGCAAAGTGTTGTCTTTCTTTTTGATCGGTATCCACAGGGGGACACACTTTTTGTGTCTGGAGCTAGAAATGTTGATTTAATGGGCTTTTATCTAATGGGATGATTGGTTTTTACAGACGTATCCTAAAATATCCTTAATTTAGTATGATTAGTTTCCACAGATAAGAGACGACTTTTTCACAAAAAGACACCCAGTTAGATTAGCTGAATGCCATAATGGTTTATCTACATCTTATATTGTGATCTTAATAACTTCACCATCCTTGAGTGTGAATTCTAGAAAGGATATAGTACTGGATAATGTATTCTTTGGTGAGGATTAGTTAGTGTGAAAGAGACGATTAAGTAAATTCATGGATTCATCTCCTTGGTATTAACAGGTGATTTTGACGAAACACAAGCAAGAAGTAAGACGTACAACGTAAAATACAGGAGGAATCATAATGGCCAATGCAATCACTGGCAAAATGTCACAGAAGGGACAAGTAGTTATCCCGACCTCAATCAGAAAAATTTTAGGATTAAAAAAGGAAAATGGAGTATCATTTGAACTAAGAAATGACGAAATTATTATTAAGAAATTACCGACAGCATTAAATTGGGCCAACTTAGTTAAACAGCTTCCGGTTGAAGACATTGATATCGATGAGAATGGTCACTATGATTCTAAAAAGTCTCCTGACTTTCACGACTGGATGGTTAATGGCTAATGGAACCAATGGATATATATTGATAATGTGCCTTTTGATGCGGGACATGGTAGTAAAATTCAATTCGTCTAGCATTAATGAGTGAGGTTTGTCAAGAACGTGTTGTGGTTTTGAAGGGTCATAGCCAGAGCCAATATCAGCAAAAATCAGCGAAGATTAAATGGCTATATTATTCAATCCGGGAGTGGCGAGAAGCGGGACTTAAAAAAACAGTCTTACGTTGATACTCATAAATCTTATCGTTTAAATAAGCAATGGGTTTTCAGCCATCGACCGATCGATAAATTGACTGCTATAGATCAACTAGAGCTTTTCAGCTTTATGAATTTGCAAAATTAACATGTTATATGTCATCCATAACCGGATGGCTTTTTTCTATAGCAGCAATACTCCACGACTGTCATTAGTGTTGAAGGCATAAAACTAATTGGGACGCGCATGTAGCAACCACTGTAGATCTTAGTTTGATCCAGGATGGGTTGAACTTGTTTATCGACAATTTGGGCTGCAGTGATGGAGTTAGTGATAATCAAGTTAACCGAGTACTTTTTCTTACCATCATTAATGAAAATGAATTTGGGTTTCCAGATGTTAGTATAGGAGAGCCGAATGTATTAATTTCCGTAACAACTTTAGTATTTTGTGAAATATCAATTTTCCTCTTTAAATTAATCAGTTGGGTTTGATTTAGCAAAGTTAGGTCGTGGATCATCGATAGCCACAAGGGTTACTTTTCTAACTTAAGTAACCGATAGTAGTTTCTTTTGATAGGTGACGGTATAGCCAGCGGCTTATAATTTTTTGTTGCCTGCTCTTCATTACGATAATGGCTAATTTTGATCGTCCTTCGACTAACTAAATTAAAGCCTGGTCAAGTTTTATCGAGGTTGATAGCAAGATCAGCAGCGTAGGCCTTGATTTAGTGTGCTTAGCGTTGATGAGATCATGCTAGAACTTTTGCCATTTCTGAATCGGTTAGAAGGTGCAGGGAAGTCAATTGAAAAAGCTTGAGGTGATGATGGTAGTTATAGCGTGCTTGAAGGACTATATTGCCTGCTGATAGCTGATACCGTGCGCCATAGCACACGGTTTCTTGACCGATAAAATCAAGTCCGACTTTTTCTCTCAACTTGGTGTGAGATCAGTGCGTTAATTCATCTTTGCCGCTGGTTTTGACTTCTTCTTCACGATTTTTGAATATATGGCTAAAGACTATAACAAGGATGGTGGAGGTAAGTATGCCAAATATTACACTTCCCACGCAGTAGCTAAAATCATTGCTCAAATCTTAGTTGGAAAAGATTCACCTGAAAATATTCGGATCTATGATACAGCATCGGGGGCTGGAAATTTGGTGATGAGCTCGTCCAGCCAGATTGGAATGGATCGGACGACTGCTTATAGTTAGGAAATTTTGCAAAAATTATCAAATCTCTTGCGATTTAACTTAATCTTAAACGGGTTAAAACCACTCTATTTGCAATATTATCCAGGGAAATATGATTCTCAACAATAAATACCTAAAAAGGATGGACTTTATCGTGTCTAACCCCCGTTTAAGTTGGATTTTTCGGAGTCGCTTGATGATGTTGAATCTCTACCAGAATATAATAACCGGTTCTTTGCAGGAGTCCAAAGACGTCAAAAAAGAAGTCATCTATGGAAATCTATCAACTATTTATCCAGCACATTGTTTACTCATTGAAGAAGAATGGAAATGCAGCCGTAGTGGTTTCCATCCATCAAATATCTTTACGACAACGGGGATAAACGTTAGCTTGATATTTATTGATAAGGGGCGGAAAGTAGAACAAGCTGAAGTTTAAATAAAATTATTGAAATGTATGGGAAAGAAACGAAACAAGTTTTCATTTCTATTGATACCATCAATCTTCTTTCAGAAGAAGCAAAACAAGTAATTACAGATAATATTGTTCTAAAACTAGAACGTGGTAGCAAAGAATTATTTGGGAGATCATGGAATGAACAACAAAAATCAAACTAAATTAAAAATTGCCTATAAGATGAGCTACAAGAAATTATGGAAAGTACTAATCGACAAAGGTATGCAAAAAAATTTGCAAAAGCAATGTGATATTAATGCTGCATCTATTGCCGAGCTTGGAAAAGATGCTAATGTTACTACGTATCTTTTAATTAAGATATGCTTGGGATTAAATTGCAGCCTTGCCGATATTTGTGAGACGGTACGCATTAATATAATAGAATAATTAGTGCAAACATATGATGAAAAATACACTGGAATGGTACAATATAATACGGCTTTCTTAAATGAACTGAAAGAAAAATTACCTGAATTTTTTTACAAAAAATTGTTCTTAGGATGTGGATAAGTTTAAAATCCAATTGAAATACAAAAATGTCAATGAGCTGAGTGAAGGATATCAGTTGGATTTCATTGGCAAGGACTATGCGCATCGGTAGGTTGGTAGAATGCCAACAACAGCAATTGTTCTAGAATAAAAAGCAAAATAAGGTTGAAGTTAATAACAGTAGGGATGTATTCTTTACTGGTGATAACTTAGAAGTTTTGCACCATTTACAAAATAAAATTTATGTAATTTAAATTAATATTTATATAATTACAAATTGTTGTAAGAGATGATAATACGAAGGTTCTTGAGCTTGTGGTTTGAGAAGCTTTTTATTTTATGCAAAATTTAATCACAAAGATACTGGTAGAATTTCTTGAAAGGTAAAAATATATAGATAAAATAAAAACCGTATCTGATTTTTTGAACAAAACTGACGATTTACCTAAGAGGTATGTTTTAAGAATGAAGCGGAAGATTATGGAAAAATAGCTTTTATTGCTAAAGCAATTTGTACACTAAAGCACTATTATAATTATGAATCTAGATTGGATGTTTTCGATCAAAAAATTCGTGGAGAGGCTTTATTTGAAGATGATAAGTACTTGTTTCCATTTGTACAGCATAGTAGTCTTGAGGACAATCATTTGTATATAACATTTGCTTCAGTAGTTTCAATGTATTTTGTTTGCCAATCGACCAAAGGGTTATCAGATGGATATGTACATATTTTGATGATTATAATGTTACAAGACTTCTTGATAGTTTCTAAAGTTTGATTTATGAGATGAATTAATTAAGCATTTGAAACTTTTGAATGAGTAAAAATTACAATTAGGAATCGAAGGAGGCTAAGACTGGTGAAAAATAACTTGGTGGTGATAAACTATTTAAAATAAAATTCTGGATATTAAATTTCACTTTACAAGCATCAGATGGCGGAGTTTTTTTCATAGAAGATGCGGATACTACAATGCTCAATATAGTAAGCTAAACATTGGTGTTAAGGAGTATTTGATAGCATTGAAGAAACTAGTTACTTTTATTTTTGATAGTAGTTAATTTGTGAATTCGATAGGTACATTTTCATTTAAAAATGTGACAATGGATTTTTTCCTAACATGCTTTATAGCCTAGTATTAACATTTAAATGAGGATTAAGCTAGCAAAGTTCCTTCTTTGTATAAACGCTTTTTAATAATCATGGATTTAATTTTATAAATGAAACGACGGGGGGATTGAGAATAAACTCGAGAGACGGTTATTGAAACGATAAGTTAATTATTTTTGATGCGAAAATAAAAAACAACATTTGCTGAATTAGACAAAATTGTAATTAACGAAATTACTATATTTATTTATGCTTATAATATTGCTTACTATATTATGAAAATGAATTAATGCAAAATAATTTATGACTACGATTACAATTATGGTCGGACTTTCTTGCATATGCACAGAATAATTATTGAACTCTGAGTTGAGGAGAATTAATCAGTGATTGTTTACTATATTAATCAAAATTAATCAAAGAAGTTGATTGCTATTTTTTGATAACTTGTTAGGAATGAAGGATAATAAAATTATTATTTTGGGGTTCTAGGCTCAATAAATTAAATATCGAACATTATGATCCTTTTTTATATGAGATCATAATATTCGTATAAAACTTTATGTGAAATCAAATGATGTAAAATGCCCAAAATGGTAATTAACATTATTTGTCGTGAAATATAATTTTTTATGATATTCTTGTTTTATAAAAAGATAGGAGGACAAAATGAGAACAATAGATATTCTTCTAGACAATTTTAGAAAATACTATGCTATAGATTCCTTTCTAAAATTAGCAAAAAAATTGGAAATTTCTGAAGAACTTCTTCTCAACTGGTCCTCGGGAAGAAGTTCTCCCAAGTTAGAATAACTTGATGCAATAGCTTATAGTTTAAATGTAGAAGTCTCAGAGCTCTTAGTTCAAGATATCGAGATAAGTATTACTTCATCAATTTTGCGGTTTAAGCGAGAAAAAGACATCTGCAAATTTTGGATTGAGAAAAACTCTTATAGTTTAAGTTACTGGTCCTTTTATATTATACAAATGGAAAAATAAAACAGTAAATTTAAAAGCTTTATAGGGGCTGACAAAAAATTTGAATTTACAAATATACCAGTTATTAGAAAGCAGGAAAAACAAATAAAAAAGAAAATTGAAACACAAAGTATTACAAGTAAAGTTAACAATGCGTTGACTGATACAAAAAACTTGGTTCCACGAATGATAAAAGAAACGTATACCTTCAAAGGTCGTAAAGCACCTGAAATTTTGACAAAAGTGATCTTAGCTTTGACTGATGAGAATTCTTATATTTTAGATCCTTTTTTGGGTAGCGGTATGAG
This sequence comes from Lactobacillus sp. ESL0225, assembly GCF_003692905.1. Classification (NCBI taxonomy): domain Bacteria; kingdom Bacillati; phylum Bacillota; class Bacilli; order Lactobacillales; family Lactobacillaceae; genus Lactobacillus; species Lactobacillus sp. ESL0225. Next base: position 76,174 of record NZ_REHK01000006.1, read on the forward strand.
TATACTTGCTTCTCAGAAAGCTAACCGTAAGTTTCTAGGTATTGAATTAGATAACTACACATATTCTGTTGACAAAACATTATTTGAAGAGGTTGATTCTGAGAAATTGAAGAAATATTTTCAAAAAATACAAGACGCTATCAAAGATAATGTTATGTACCTTTATGAGACAGAATGTGACGGTGAAAAAAACTATATTAAAAAGGTTTTATTTGATCGTGAAAATGGAAAGGATGGTTATTTTAATCCGAAGACTAATCGAGAAATTAAAAAAGGTCGTAATGTTATTTTGATGAAAAAATCCTCTAAAGGTAATAATTCAAAGAAATTTGATGAAATGGATTGGGACAAAATCCAAGAAGTTGATAAAATGGACGCAAGTGAATTCCCCGATGATACCTATTTTGAAAATAGTCGCATTAATATCACTAAATCAACTGGTGCCGATAAGTACGGCGAGATTTTTTCACATCGAAACAAGGTAGCATTGTTAATGATTCAGAATGAGATTTCAAAATTACCTACATCAAAAGAAAAAAAATTCTTGCAACAGGTGTTAGTAGCATCACTTAGTCTTGCGAGAATTGCGATGTATGGAAGTTCCACTGATATTTTATATCACGTTGTTCATGAGAAAGCACAAGATATGAATGTTTGGTTTTTATTCGAGTCACGTTATAACAAGTTTGTCAAGTTTCAAACGAAATACAAAAATGTTTTAACAGATAGTTTTGATGATGGGGACAAATATAAAGTTGTTAATGACGATTATTATGAGTATTTGAGGAATCATAAAAACTTGATGTTTGATGCAATTGTAACGGATTTTCCGTATACTGACCAGGTACCTTATTTGGAAAGAAACCAGATGTTTAGAATTTGGTTGAATCATTTTGATGATGATAAGGGTTATTTCAAGTTAACTGATAAAATGCTTGACAACGAAATAGTAGTAACCAATGCGGTTGAAAGAAAAGAAAAAGATTTAGACCATTATTATCATGATATTGATAAGATGTTCAAAACCTTTTCTGAACATTTAGAAGTTGGTTCTCCAGTTGTTATTTTTACAAAATTAGGCAAAATGAAATATTTTAACGTTTTTGCTCGTGTTGTTGATTACGCACGAAAGAACGGCTTTGAATATACATTTAGGGTGGGTGTGGAAAAGAGTGACCCTACATTGCGAAAACAGTCTGCATACAAAAATACCCTTATCAATGAAGTAGTTATTGGATTCGAGAAGCTGTCAGAGGATAAGCGTTATTTATATATTGGTGATGAAAACTATGAAAGCAAACTAGTTGATAGTGTATACCATGCACTGAAGAAAGTTAAGGATGCCCCGCATACCATGACTGCAGCAGTAACAAATGCAAAAAAAGAACTTGCCAAAAAAGGTGTACACTTTGATGAGAAAATTCAACAGTTAATAGTTGAAGTGATTAAAAATAATTTCTATGTGGATGGACAAGATATTCAATTAGATAAGACAAGGCTTTACTTGGATCAAGAAGATGAAGACACGCTGTTCAAAAAACTTTACGAATTAGTACCTTTTTACGTTGGTAAATTGCTGAAGCAAAAGGAAAAATTTGTTCTTGAAGATTTATATGTTGAATTAATTGACGAACTGTCTGATGGCAATAACCAAACCTTATATGATTTGTTGAATGATGATGACAATATTAGAGAAATTGATAGGCTAGTAGCTGATAAAACAGATAAGAGTCCGGATGGTAAATACTACATTAGAAAACAGTTGCCAAAAGACTTTAATGTTGATGCAGTTGATGTGGCCACTATGGATCCATACGCTTTTGAAGGCTTGTGTAAATCTTTGTTGGAACATGAAAATTACGCTGATGTTCATCGCAAGGGTGGTAGTGGCGATATGGGGGTGGATATTGTGGCCAAATGGTTTAACGGTAACACAAGTGAAACTTGGCTTATCCAATGTAAACGTTGGGTAAGCAATGTAGATGCAACACCAATTCAACGTTTAGTTTCAGAGCGTGAACGTCTTGGCGCTAACAAGATTGCTTGTTATACTACCTCCGATTATTCTAAAGATGCCAAGAAAATAGCTCAACTTCAAAATGTGGAATTAGTTGATGGCAAAGAGTTACTGCTTAAATTAAATCAATACTTCCCAGGCAAGTACTATAACTCTAATATAAAATAAAAATGGTACCTTCTAAGATTGAAGATGCCATTTTGCTGAAGCTTTTTTCCAAATGAAGTGTTCTTCAAAAAGTTCAACTAAAGATTTGTATTTTTTAGATAACTGTTCTAGCCAGCCATTTTCAATCAGCATTTCCATAATACCTAAGTCATATAGTTCAGGAGTGCTTAAATCACCATGCTTTTCAAGAAGCTTTCTAGCTTCCTTAACAACTGAATCTTTAATATCTTCTACAGTAGTAGAAGTAGTTGTCTTTGGTAACTTGTGACGAGTATTTTCGAAGAAAAGAACAGCATCACCACTTAACGATTTTTTAGGGCTAAGAATGTTCTTTACTGTTTTTGATTTTTTAATGTGTTCCTGGGAGATGAATCTAAATCCATTGCTCTCAAGAATTTGCATTAATTTTACCCACACGTCAAGATTGCTATCATGAAAGAATAAGCACATGATGTTGTTTTCTTTCAATTTTCGTTTGCACATTTCAAAGACATCATATAATAAAGTGAAGTATTCATTTTTATCTTTGTTCCTTTCAGGAGCAGAAGAGACAATAATTTCGTCTTTTAAGTTAAAACTAACACCTATAAAGGGTTTGTATAACTGCATGTACTCTGAATAAAGCACTTGATCCATATATGGTGGATCAGTGATTATCAAAGAAACTGAGTTGTCAGGAATTTCATCATTTGTAATGTATTGACTACCTTTGGTTAATACCATGGCATTGCCTGCCTTAAGTTCAGAATAATTTGAAACTAACCTACTATTTTCATAGTGTTGCCTAATATAATTTTGGGCTTTAACTAGATTTTTCATGCGGCGATGCAATAAATCTATGATGTTTTTTTCAACACAATTGATTTTTGGAATCCATAGTGGCCATTGTGAATTAGAATGAGTATCAGTTATTTTTGTAAGATGCAGTATAGACATTAGTAAATAATTTAAAACATTTCTCTCTTCAATATTATTGATATTTTGTATATATTCTACTATTTCATTTAAAATTGAGAAATTACGTGGAGTAAAAATATCACTAATTCTATCAGAAGCACCAACGGCAATTTTACTATTCTGCATAAGGTGCACGTTTTGAATAAATTTATCATTTTTAACTGTGCTGAATTTTGTGTAGTCATCTTTGCTTGGCTCTTTAACACGTTTTCCACAATTAGGACAGGTGTAAGAAATAGCCTTGATTACGAAGCTATTGACGGTTCTTTTCGGCTTGTCAAATACCACTTTTGAAATGATTCCAGCATCATTGCAATTGTCACATTCAGTTTCATAATAGTGCAACAAGTCAATTAATTTATTCTCAAAATTTGAGAATAGGCGATTTAAATTTGAATGAGGAATATCTTTTAGAATATTACTTGTAATGAATTTCGACATTCCATTTACATCACTGCCAATTCCAATTCGATTCATACTTTTTTGGACTGCTTCAAGAACTGTCACGCCAGAACCCATAAATGGATCAAAAACTATATCTTTTTCAGACGATAGATGAGTTATTAACGAGTCAATTACATTAAAAGATTTTTGAGACCAATATAAATGTGTGTTGTACACTGGATTCTTAGATGTCGGAATCAGTTCCTTAATTTCCTTCTTTAATTCAATCAAGTCATAATGTGATTTATGAACTTCTTGCCCGCAAAGTATCAAATATTCAAATACTTCTTTTGTGGAACTATTTCTGTTATTAGCATGTCTATAATCTTTATGCTCAATTTGAACCCTTTTGTTACCGAACACTCGTTTAGCTATGTTCACTAGTTCTTCGATCGAAACAGTGTATCTGTCAGTCTTTTGTCTTGCTTCATCCTTTGGATAAGCATAACTTAAAGCAAGCACTATACTATTTTGATGACAGTAGTTAAAAAGCTCTTCTAAACGTCCTTTTGCAGCGCTCTTTTTACTTAGGTCGGATTGATTCCGACCTTCAGTGTAAAGCCCCTTGGTAAAATTACCTCTTGAAATAGTTGGCTTTGGGTAATTATATTTTGCAGCAACATTTAATAAATGATAATACCTAGAATATTGCATATCAGTATATGGTGGGTCTGCATAGATTAACTTAACGTATTGTTGGTTAAATTCTTCATCTTTTAAGAGAACTGATATATCCTGATTAAATACTTTGCTTTTTTCAATGGTTTCTGTCTTAGGGCTTTTTTTAATAAACTCATTAAGTTTAGTTTCAAAGTACGTAAAAACATTTTTCTTTCGCTGCTTAAGGTGTCGAGAACTATTTTTTTCAATACTTAAAGGCTGTGCCATGTGACCGTCTTTTGAAAACACAGTTTCGTTCATGGCGTAGAATAGGCAACTGAATAAAACATTTTGTGTTTCACCGCTACCAACTTCATGAATGGTTTTTATAATAGAATCAATCTGAATTGATTGTTCAATTCCAAAATAAGTACCTGAGTAGTAATATAAAAACAAATTGTATTGATTATCATTACTGAGCTGTTTATAATTAATCAGCTTGTTTAATCCATTCCATATTGTTGGAAAAAGTTTGTATAAAGAAATTAGATCAGTTGTAGAATCGGATGCAAGAAATTCTCTTTCCTTCGCAACGGCTACTTCGACTGGTGAAAGTAACATTCGAAAGTTTACTTTATAGCCTTTGAAAAAGATTTCTTTAGCTCTAACTAGCGAACCGGTTGAAGGGGTATTTAGTAAAGAGGAAGAGATGATAGATGAATAGAGTTCAACATCATTCGCTATTATAGAATATTCATCTTTAAGATAGGCACCAACACTTCCAGAACCAGCAAATATATCACATATTTTTTCCCCAGGAGAAATGTATTTATGAATGTTATCACTGATAAAAGGCATCAGTGAAGCTTTATTTCCCTGATAATTCAGTATTTTAATTAATTCCATGACATTCCTCCTATGTATCGGATTATAGCAGTTTTGATACTTTTACTCAAGTTCAAATAGATTTTTTGTTAATATTTAATCGCATCGCTTTTTTAATAATTTAAAAAAAGACATATTGATTACTTGCGGGCATTGATTGAACGTCACTGCCTGTGTATTTTGGATTAGCCTTACACTATTTTATAGTAAAGACTTTAAGGAACCGCTGACCCTCAAATCGAGCATAGTTGAGCAAGAGCCCTTCTATGATAAGTAGTACTAGATTTCGGCTTAAAAAGTTACGGTATGTTGCACAATTAGCTACGCGAATATCGCAAAAATAGTTATAATGTCATTAATCATCGAAGAGTACGGACCGTCCCATGACCAAAAGAGAACCGCTAATCAAGCAAGCAAACGGGCGCTTATGCCAGCAGAACTTAAAGCTAAAAATCGAGAACCAATTTGTAAAAAAATTAAGTGTCTTAGTCAATCAGCGAACTAAGAACCGCAAACCACGGAAATAGCCCTGGCAAGTTACCCAACTAAGACGTGAACTTAAAGTCGACATAACTTTCATTCTTGATACTATCAATGCCAATTCGCAGAGGCCCTACCTATATTGCAGTTACTTTAAAGAAGAAGGATAAAGATTGGGACAACTAGCGGATAATGGCAAAAATTAAGGTTATTTACAAAGAACATAAGCACTGCTATGTCTATCGCCGCATTACCCGGGAATTAAGACATCGCGGTCTATTAGTCAATTACAAAAAGGTGCAGTGCTTAATGAACAAGCTGAAACTGTTTGGCATAGTCAGTAAACACTTGAGCAAATATTCTGCCTTGAATGGTATAATCTTGAACACCAATCAAGGATGGCAATACCAAAATGCTCAGTTTCGAGCATGGCTGAAAAGCCATGTCATTAATAAATCAATGTCACGCAAAGGCAATTCCCTTGATAACGGGTTAATAGAAGGTTTTTTAGCTTACTCAAGCGGGAAACGTTTTATGGGGTTGAAAAGAAATTTAAAAATCTTAATGAACTAAAAGACGTATAGCAGCTAAGTGCTATAGATTTGCTTACTGGCTATGTATGACTTTTAATGAGCTAAATGAACCGAAGATCATTTTTGGAAGATAATAGTTCAAAAGATTTAAAGACCAAAAACTTAGCTGAGATTGTGTCAACTAAGTTTTCAACTGATAGGGAGGTAGTCGAGGACCAGTGGCGGCAAGACTTGCTTTTGGCTTTGATACAAATGAATCCATCAAAATTTGAACTCTTTTGTCGAGGTCTCTTGACTAAAATGGGTATTGATGTCGATGATACAATTGGCGTTAGTTATGTTGCTGATGGCGGTTTAGATGGCTTTGGTTATGTGCGTTCAGATGATTACCGAACTACTCGAGTTGCCCTGCAAGCTAAACGCTGGCAAGGAAATGTTCCAGCACCAGAGATTGATAAATTTCGCGGAGTAATGGATAAGTATAACGCGGAATTTGGTATTTTTATTACAACAGCAGATTTTACCCGGGGTGCAGTGAAAGCCGCAAGGCAGGGTACGAGAATGATTACTTTGATTAATGGGGACGAAATTTGTAATTTGGTTGCCCAATATCATTATTATGTTGAACCAGTAACGACTTATCGTTTAAAAAGTTTTTATACTGATCAGAACTAGTACGTTTGCACGGTTAAACGGTTAATAAGAAGATAAGTGATTTAATTTGGTTATGATAATCTTTATTAACTTTTTAAAAAAACTTGTTGTTCCATTACTGGAGACAGCAAGTTTTTTGGTATGGTTAATAAATTTAATAAGTAAAAAGGTCGAGCCACTTCTATGATAAAATATAGAAATTAAAAGATATAAATCCATAGGAGATGAGGTAGCTAGCTAGCGATTTAACTGAAAATATGATAATTAAGAGCATTTTGTTTCAATGGCAAGATTAGGTAGACAAGTGACTAAAATAAAATTAACCAGTTGAATATTTATTTCTTATGGCTAAGTAACGATTAGAAATACTTTTTTATTTAAGCATTATTTTAAAGAGGCTTCAAATTAACTACAAGAACTAAAGGAAACAGATTAATGGTAAAAAAGATAAGCGAATTAGGTATTGAAAACAAATTATGGCAAACTGCAGATGCTTTGCGTGGCAGCATGGATTCATCTGAATATCGCAATGTAGTTTTAGGATTGATTTTTCTAAAATATATTTCAGATTCATTTGAAACTAAACATCAAGAACTTTTGAAGTCTGATTATCCAGAAAAGGCTGAGGATTCAACAGAATATAAAGTTGCAAATGTTTTTTGGGTACCAAAGCAAGCACGTTGGGATGTAATTCAAAAAGCAGCTAATACACCGCAACTTGGTAAAGTAATTGATCGAGCTATGCGCGAAATCGAAAAAAATAATACCTCACTTCGAGGTATTTTGAGTAAGGAGTATGCCTCACCGGATTTAGATAAAAGTCGCTTAGGTGAGGTTGTCGAATTGATTTCTGACATTAGTTTAGGCTGTGCCAGAGCGATGCGCTCTGATGTGTTGGGGCGTGTCTATGAATATTTTTTAATTAAATTTGCCGCTCAAGAAGGAAAAAAGGGCGGAGAATTTTATACTCCTCGTTCAATTGTACGCACCTTAGTGGAACTGATTGAGCCATTCAAAGGCAAGATTTATGATCCTTGTTGTGGATCAGGTGGAATGTTTGTGCAATCTGATAAATTTGTTGTAGAGCATCAAGGAGATATTTCTGATTTATCAGTTTATGGCGAAGAATCCAATCCTACTACTTGGAAATTAGCTAAGATGAATCTAGCCATTCGAGGAATTGATAATAATCTTGGTCCACACCAAGGGGATACCTTTACCAATGACTTTCATAAAAATGAAAAGTTTGACTTTGTTTTAGCTAATCCGCCGTTTAATGTGAAAAATTGGAATGGTGAAAAGCTGATAGATGATCCACGGTGGAAATATGGAATGCCCCCAATTGGTAATGCCAATTATGCTTGGATTGAGCATATAATTAGTAAACTTGCTCCGGACGGGAAAGCGGGCTTTGTCTTAGCTAATGGAGCATTGTCAACTTCAACTAAAGAAGAGTATGAAATTCGTAAAGCTTTACTTGAGGACGATAAAATTGATGCAATTGTAGCTTTGCCTGATAAGATGTTTTATTCAACTAGCATTGCTGTATCGCTTTGGTTTGTAGATATGGATAAGCAATCGAGCGATGAGCGCAATCGTAAGAATGAAACTTTATTTATTGATGCACGTAATCTAGGCGAAATGGTTGACCGTAAGCATCGTCGCTTCTCTAAGGAAGATATCAATAAGCTAGCGATGACCTATCATGCTTATCGTGGAACTATCAACGAGCAATATAAAGATATTGCTGGTTTTTGTAAGGCAGTCAAATTATCTGAAATTGCGCAGAATGATTATGTTTTAATTCCAAGTCGTTATGTAGGAATAGCCAAGCAAGCCAAAGTCGGTGAGTCATATGAAGCACGAATGGCTAAACTCACTAGTGACCTTAAAGAACAATTTGCTAAAAGTGATAAGTTGCAAAATGATGTTCGACAAGTGCTGAAAGGTCTGGGTTATGAAATATAGATCTATTGGTGAAATATGCACAAAAATAACTGATTATGTGGCAAATGGTAGTTTTAAATCTTTAAAAGAAAATGTTATTTATACAGATGAATCGCAGGGCTATGCAGTTTTGATCAGGCTCACTGATTATAGAAATAATTTTAAAGGACCATTTCAGTATATAAATAAAGCTGGTTATCAATTTTTAAAGAAAACGAAACTTTATGGCGGAGAAATTATTATTTCTAATGTTGGTACTCATTTAGGTACCACCTTTAAAGCTCCGCAACTTGATAAGCCGATGTCTTTGGGACCGAATGCAATTGTAATCGATACCAAGTATAATAATGATTACTATTATTACTTCCTATCTAGTCCCAGCGGCCAGGAATTAATGAAAACAATTGTTTCTGGTAGTGCACAGCCCAAGTTTAATAAAACTGCTTTTAAGCGTTTATTAGTTCCAGTTCCTCCATTAGAAGAACAGGAACGGATTGCTAATATATTTTTGCAAATTGATAAAAAAATCGCACTTAATGTACAAATAAATGAAAACTTACTTGCTCTAGCAGAAACTATTTTTAAAAAGTATTTCCCCAATGTGAACTCTGGTAACGAAAAGATTGGCTCATATATAGCTAATTTTGATAAATTCAGGCGACCAATTGCTAATCGGAAGCGTCTAGCAATACAAGGTAAATATCGCTATATTGGTGCAGCAGCTGTCAATGATTATATTGATAAATATAATTTTGATGGCATTTATTTACTATTAGGTGAAGATGGGTCAGTAGAAGACAAGGATGGTTATCCAGTCTTACAATATGTTTTTGGGAAATTTTGGCCTAATAATCATGTTCATGTTCTTCAAGGTAAACATGTTTCGACGGAATGGTTATATTTATTCTTTAGGCAAAAAAAGGTATCAACGATTATCACTGGTGCAGTGCAACAAAAAATATCGCAAAAAAATCTCAATTCATTAACCGTTAAGATACCAGCCAAAGATGAATTGGTAAAATTTGATCAAATTATTCAACCTTTATTTACAAAAATTAGAGCAAATGAAACTGAAAATATGGAACTGGCTGAAATAAAGCAAGTCTTATTCAGTCAGTTTTTCGATAATCATAGAGAAGTACGGTAGAAGAGGTATTTAAATAAATTTATTAAGTTTTTTTTATGAAATCCGGTTTAGTATTTTTTTCTTAATTTATAGTTTAATATAGTTTTTGTATCCGCTAGCTAGCGCTAAAATTAATAATTATATTCTTACTTGGATAAACATTACTAATATTTGTAAATGTTTGTCTCAAGCTGAACTAAGACGATTGTCAACAATGATGATTTATTAAACTATTGAGTATGAGTCATTTTTATAAGCTACTCTTATATTTGATAAAAATTGACTAGAAAAGGGATAGATTTTAGGCCAATTTCATTACAATTGTTTATTAAATTTGCTACTGCGGATAGTACCACTAATCTAAGTTCATCGATCGTATGAACGGATAATTAAGTTGTATATTAGTAGTTGCATTTGGAGGTGTAATTACTTTGCCAGCGGAATTTTCTGTTAAATACCTGGATGTAGTTGGGATTCTATTATAAGTAAATTTAAAGCTTGCCCCAATTTTTATTGACAAGATATGTATAGGATGCTAAATTAAAAGTTAATTAAATATGATTTAAAAAGGCAATTACCTGATAAATTAGTAATGAAAGTGTTAGTAGAAGTTTTAAATACTGGTGCTACTTGTATTAGTGTTAACTAATTATCTTAGTTGGTATTTACTAATTTATAGTGGTGCAGTGCAATCAATTGTTAGATAATTAACCGGGCTTTATTACGGAAGTAATAGATAAATTTAAAAGTGGTAACATGAAGCACTTGTCCTTGTATTGGGATAAGTGCTTTTTTATAAAGGGAGTTTTTAAGATGACGCAAACAGTTTTTTTTAATTTTAATTTGTTTAATGGTGAAGATGAAGAAGTAAAACCCAATAGTTATTTATTAGTTGATGATGATACAGGTAAAATTATTAAAGTAGGGTCTAATACACCACCCAAAGCTGATCAGATGGTTGATTTGACTGGTCAATATGTAATTCCAGGTTTGATTAACTGCCATACTCATATCATTATGGATCCCCGGACACCAGATGGTGATAGTTCAGCAAATGTTGTTGAAGCAACTGTTAGAGCAGTTAAGCATTTGCATGAGCTATTAAAGTCAGGTGTAACCTATATTCGTGAATGTGGCAGTACGTATGATATCGATATTGCCCTTAATAACTTAATAAAGAGGGGAGAATTGATTAATGTACCAGAAATTTTACCTTCGGGCCGTCCATATTCAATGACTGGTGGCCACGGCGACATGCCTAATTTTGGTCACTTGGTTGATTCTCCTGATGAAATGCGTAAGGCTGTTCGTCAAGGCATTAAAAAAGGTGCTAGAACAATTAAAGTAATGGCAACTGGTGGGGTAATGACTGAAAATGACTTTATGGATGACCCCCAGCTTAGTGAAAGTGAAATTCATGCTGCTGTTGAAGAAGCACATCACAAAGGGTTTACCGTTGCTGCTCACGCTGAGGGTAATCCTGGAATTATGAATGCCATAAGAGCAGGTGTTGATAGTATTGAGCATGGTTTTTATGTTAACGATGAAGAAATAGAACTGATGCTTAAAAAGGGTACATATTTAACACCAACAATTGTTGGTGCTTGGGCATTTATTGCATATGCTCCCGGTAAAATTCCAGAATGGGAAATGGCGAAAATTGCCTCGGCTTGGAAAGATTTACGGCAAAATATTACCCACGCTAAAAATGCTGGTGTACCAATAACATTGGGAACGGATGCTGGAACGCCATTTAATGATTTTAAGATGACGCCGCAAGAGCTACCTTTGTTAGTTGAACAAGGCTTTACCAATTTTGAAGCTTTACAAACTAGTCGAAATTCTGCTAAGTTAATGAAAATTGATGATGAATATGGTTCATTAGTAGCCGGTAAATTTGCCGATTTCTTGGTTTTAAAGAAAAATCCTCTTGCTGAAATTACAGCTGTTACCCAAGTTGATAAAGCTGTTTATAAGAAAGGTAAAAAAGCTTATTAATATTAAAAAGGTAAAAAGAAGCTTCTATGACTATAAGGAGAACGAATAATGAAGGCTTTATTATACAATATGACGCCTGAACAGCAGGTATATGTAGATAAATGGAATCAAAACCATATTGAGGATGAATTGCAAACTACAGTTAAAAAACTTGATGCTGAAACTGTTGAACTTGCAAAAGGGTTTGACGTGGTTAGTGTCTTACAAATTTTTGATATTAATGAAGAAGCGGTTTATCGTAAACTTGCTTCTTATGGTATTAAGCAAATTGCCTTGCGGTCAGTTGGCTATAATATTATTAATTGGGAATTTGCACATAAGTATAATCTAATTATTACTAATACGCCAGCTTATTCTCCTCGAGCAGTAGCTGAAAATACCCTTACTTCTGCTATGTATCTGTTGAGAAAATGGGGTCCAATTTTTAAAAATGAATACAAAGATTTAAATTTTGTGCGTAGTGAAGATTTGATTAGTGATGAAATTTATAATCAAACTATTGGCATTATTGGTGTTGGTCGAATTGGTGGGGCAGTTGCTGAATTGTTTCATGCCTTAGGCGCTAAAGTAATCGCCTATGATATTGTGGAAAATCCTGCTAATGAAGCTTTTCTTGATTACACTGACTTTGAAACCGTCATTAAAGAAGCTGATATTTTAACCTTGCACACACCATTTGAACCCGGGATGGATAATATGATTGGGGCTGCTGAATTTAAGCAAATGAAAAGTACAGCCTATATTATAAATGCAGCTAGAGGGCCTCTAATTGATACTCAAGCTTTAATTACAGCATTAAAAAATAGAGAAATTGCAGGTGCTTCGCTTGATGTGATGACTGGTGAAGAAAATATCGTAATGAAAAAATTTACTAATATTGCCGAATTACCTGCGGACTACCAAGAACTAGCAAAAATGCCTAATGTTGTTTTTACTCCTCATTCCGCATATTATACTAAAACTTCGGTTAAAAATATGATTGAACAAAGTATGACTGACGTCAAGCGGGTATTGAACGGACAAAAACCGATTTATTTGGTAGAAGAATAAACTTAATTAATGACTGTTTTAAAACAGTCATTTTTAGTTATTAGCGAATTTATTTCTGGAAATTATACAAAAAATATTGATATGATAGACTAGTAGGATGAGAACAAGACATTTATAACCTGTAAACAATAACTTTTTTGTTAAGTAGACATAGAATATGGACAAGTTAAAATAATAATGAAAACAGAAATTCAATCAACCTTGGCTAGATTAGGCTTTAATCAACCAACGTTAATTCAAACAAAAACAAGAGAGGCAATTTTAAGTGGTGAAAGTTGTATTGCATTAGCTAAGACCGGAACGGGCAAAACTTTAGCTTATGCAATACCTAGTTTAGAAAAAGTTAAAGTAGGTGAAGCAAATAGTCTAGTAATTTTTGCTCCGACAACTGAATTAGCTGTACAAATTCGGCATGCAATTAATCCATTTCTTGATGAGTTGAACTTAAAGGGAATTAGTTTGGTCGGCGCTGGAAATCGTAAACGCCAGGAAGATAATTTAAAGAAAAAGCACCCAGAAGTAATTGTGGCTACTCCTGGGCGATTTTTTGATTTTTTTTCAAGTGGTCGTATTAAAGTCAATCAGATTAGCACCTTGGTAATAGATGAAGCTGATGATATTTTGGAATTTAGTAAAATGGAATTACTTAGTTCTCTAGGACAAAACTTACGTTCTGATGCCCAGATTTTATTATTTGGCGCAACAGAATCAGAAATTACGCGTCAAGCTGACGAGCTGTTTGCACGCAACTTTGTTTTAATTGATGTTCGTCCAGACCAGAAAACAACGGTAAAAAACTATTTTTTGCAAGTTGATAATATGCACAAACTAGATTTTATTCAGCGTTTAGTAAGGCTTAATAATTTTAAGGGAATTTTGTTTTTTGACTCTAATCAAACAATGATGCGATTTGCGGGGATTTTAGCCCATACTAAAACTAAATTTGATCTTTTGGCAAATGAATTCAGTAAACAAAAAAGAGCAGAAGCCCTACACAATTTTAAAGTAGGCCACCTAAAATTATTATTGGCAACTGATTTAGCAGCACGTGGCTTGGACTTAACGGGAGTTACTTATGTTATTAATTTTGATATTCCTAGTGAAGCTAATACATATTTGCACCGAGCTGGACGTACAGGCAGGATGGGGGCTAATGGATATGTTGTCACTTTAGGGGATGATCATGATTTTCGTGACTTAAAAAATTTACTTGTTAATTCTGTTGAATTTGAGCGTGTTTATTTTGGCAAAAATCGTTTATCTCAAAAATTACCTATTAAAAAAGCAAGCACTGAAGAGAAGGAAGTTACTGAGACTGCTAATAAAAGGCGAAAAAGCAATAAAAAGCGACATTGTAAAAATAAGGGTTATCATCCACATTATTTAAAAAAGAAGGACCAAAAATGAGTCGATTAGTAGCTTGGTTAGAAGATTATATTTTGCCCTTGGCTAACAAGTTAGGACAAGCCCATTGGTTAGTTGCCTTAAGGGATGCATTTATCTCAATAATGCCGATCACGATAGCCGGATCGCTTGCTGTGTTAATCAGAAGTTTAATTATGGTAGCAAGAGATGACTTAGGTTGGACAACTTTTGCCTGGGTAATGCAGCCGCTTACCTTAATCAGTAATGTGGTATGGCGTGGTACTTTTGCCTTATTTGCGATGTTTTTGGCAATGTCTTTAGGTTTTCATTTGGCTAAAAGCATCGAGGTTGATCCCATTGCTGGTGCTATTGTTTCTTTATCGTCTTTGGCCATGAGTATTGCTAATTTAACCAAACTTAGTGTTAATGGTAAGGTTGTATCAATCCATCAAGCATTTAACATTTCACAATTTTCAACGACGGGTATCTTTACTGCAATTTTATTTGGCACAATTGGGGTTTCAATTTTTGCGCTTTGTTGTAAGGCACGGCTAACTTTACATTTATCAACTACTTTGCCCTATGCTGAACAAAAAGCATTTGACTCTTTAATTCCTGCTATTATTGCAATTTTTAGTGTTGGGTTGATTAACTTTGTCTTTCAAACAATTACTGGTACCTATTTTGGCAACTGGCTATTAGCCACTTTGCAAGTACCCTTAGTTAAGATGGGACAAGGATTTGGTATGGTAATGCTAGTTACTTTATTAGTGCAAATCTTTGGCTTTTTCGGTATTAATGGACTAAGCGTTTGGGCACCAATTTTAGACTCAATCTGGTTAACGGCTCAGAATGTTAATGTAACAGCGGTTAGAACAGGACATGATGTACCCTTTCTTTGGGTGCGTGGTTCTTTTGATGCTTTTGCTTGGTTTGGCGGAACTGGTGGCACCCTTATGTTAATTGTATCTATTTTGCTCTTTTCTAAACGGAGTGACTATCGCACTATTGCCAAAGTGGCTTTAGCACCAGGCATTTTTAATATTAATGAACCCATTGTTCTCGGCTTACCGGTTGTACTTAATCCCATTTACTTTATTCCATTTATAGTTGCGCCATTGGTGAATGTGGCATTTTCATATTGGGTGAGTGCCTTAGGTCTAGTTAATCCTGTTCAAGTGGCAGTACCAAGTATTATGCCACCAATTATTGGACCATTCTTGGCGTGTAATTATGATTGGCGTGCAATTATCCTATGTCTTATTAATATGGTAATTGCTCTGGCCATCTGGACACCATTTGTAATTGCGGCTGATAAAATTGCTGAAGCTAGTACGTCGCGTTCATATTATATTAGACAATATTAATGTAAAAAAAGTTGGCTTTTATCATTCAAATTTGGTAAAGTTAACTATGCATGACCCTGTAGTTCATCTGGATAGAACAATGGTCTCCTAAACCGTAGAGGTGAGTTCGAATCTCACCGGGGTCATTAATTTAGGACTATAAAGCTTGATATATCAGTGTTTTTAGCTGATGATGTTAGCCAGTATTTTAATTAATTAAGCTGTTTAATGATTTTATTTTTATGACAAAGCTTATATATTAGTTCAAAAAAAGGCTTCAACTTTTAGTTGAAGCCTTTTTTGTAGCTAATTTATAAAAGATAAATTTTAGCCTTTGTCTTTGGGACTATCATTGCCATATGAATTTTTAAGATTAATTTGACCATTTTTCTTTTGACTAATTAACTCGCCCTTATTTTTTTGCGCTAATTGTTTGCCAAAGGCTAACGCATCTTCTTTGCGATCAAAGACTTTACGAGCTCGTTCAGCGCCTTCAACTTTAACGGCCCATTGCTCGCCATGGGTAGTAACCCAAACATTTTTACCATTTTTTTCTTCACTCATTGTGTTTACCTCTTTTCTATTTATTTAGACACTATTAATTATACAGCATATTTTAGAAAGCGTTATCATTTTTGCGTTGGATAAATTGTAGCCAGAGGTGACTCTAAAATAATTACCATTAAAATAGCGGCTATTATAAATCCTATTGTAGCAATTAAAAATAGCTTTTTTCGTTGGTAGCTATTTTTTTGCCGATCAAAGCTAAAAACAAGACTAAAGCTAGAGACAATGATTAAAATACTGGTGAAAAGTAGTAAAGTAAAGTTATAGTTCATCGGTTTCCTCATAATTAAAACGATTATAGTAATTAAAACATAAAAACTTGTTTTTTGGCAGTTAAGTTATTACTATTAAAACGGAGGTTTTTATGACTAAAATAAAAGTAATGATGGTTTTCGGCACAAGACCGGAAGCAATTAAAATGGCACCGCTAGTGCTGAAATTACAAGCCGATGATCGCTTTGATGAAATCACTGTAGTTAGTGCACAACATCGAGAAATGCTTGATCAGGTACTTACCATTTTTAATATTCAGCCGGACTATGATTTTAATATCATGAAAAAGAATCAATCATTAGAAGAAATCACTGCAAAAGTAATGCTTGATCTTGCTAATGTGATTAAAAAAGAAGAACCAGACCTTGTTTTAGTACATGGCGATACTACAACTAGTTTTGCGGCTAGTCTTGCTAGCTTTTATGAGCAGTGTCCAATTGGTCATGTAGAAGCTGGTCTTAGAACTTGGAATAAGTATTCGCCGTTTCCTGAAGAAATGAACCGCCAAATGACAGATGATTTAGCCGACTTATATTTTGCGCCAACTAAAACAAGTAAGGCCAACTTACTACAAGAAAATCACCAACTAGAGCGAATTTTTGTTACCGGTAATACAGCAATCGATGCACTTGAACAGACAGTTCAATCAAACTACCATCATGATGTGCTGGACTTAATTCAACCAGGTAATCGGATTATTTTGGTAACAATGCATCGGCGTGAAAATCAAGGCCAACCAATGAGACGAGTCTTCAAAGCAATGAAACAGATTGTTGCTGAACATGATGATGTAGAAATTATTTATCCAGTTCATCTTTCACCTAAAGTTCAAGAAGTTGCTTATGAAATTCTGGGTAATGATTCTCGGATACACTTAATTGCTCCTTTGGATGTCGTCGATTTTCATAATTTAGCTAAAAGAAGTTATTTTATTATGACGGATTCAGGCGGTGTACAAGAAGAAGCGCCAGCACTGAATAAGCCCGTATTAGTTTTAAGAGACACCACTGAGCGTCCTGAGGGGGTTAAAGCTGGTACATTGAAATTAGTTGGTACGCAACAAGCTGATGTTCGTTCAGCAATGCGTGAACTACTTGATAATAAAGATATTTATTTGCAAATGGCTAATGCCCAAAATCCTTATGGTGATGGTCATGCTTCTGAGCGAATTATGGAAGATATTGCTTATTATTTTGCTGATGGTCAAAAGCAACGACCAGCCGATTTTGAATAAAAAAATAAGTCACAATTGTGACTTATTTTTTTTACTATTTTTTTGCTTGATGTGACTTGATTTTTCTTTTAGCTCGCTCAATCATTGTTGATTCTTGGGCTTGAAATACGGAACGAGTGGTTAAATAATTAAAAATACCAACTAATACCTGATCAATAATTTTAACCCAAAGCGCGTTTAGTCCGAGCCAAGAAAGCCCAACTAGCATAATTAAGCTATCAGGAATAAGACTAATAATGCGGTAGGTAAAAAAGACAATTAACTTTTGCCAAGTGGAGTGTTTTTGATCAACATTATTAATAAAAACTGCTTTTTGATTAAACACAAACGAAGCTAAGTTGGAAATAATAAACGCAATTGTATTAGAAATTAAAACGGCACTGTGCCACCATTTATGCAGGATCATAAAAACCACGGTATTGATTAATGCTGCAATAAATCCAAAAATCATGTAAACCACAAGATTGCGATGCTTTGTAACTACTTTTTGTGCTAAATGATGAATTTTAGGATCAGTAATTGAATTAAATCTGTCAGTATTTATTTTTTTATCCTTAATCATTTAATTGGTCAGCCATTTCTTTTGCCGCATTTTCAATTTTAGAAATTGCTTCATCATCAGGTGCGTTTTCAATGGTAACTGGTTTAGTAATTTCCTTAGCTCCTACTTGTTTAAACATTTTTTCAAAATCAAAAACATTTTCGCAAAAATGGTCAGCATAAACCAGATCACCGCTACCCATTACAGCAAAATATTTTCCAGTTAAGTTTAATTCTTTTAACTGCTCGTAAAAATCTGATATTTCATCGGTCATTGTACCTTCACCATAGGTATAAGTGACAAATATGCATAAATCACTGCTTAAATAATCGCTGGCATCAGTGAATTCAGCTTCGCTGGTTTCCACATCAAAACCATAATCTTGTAACTCTTCTTCTAAGATATCGGCTATATCTGCATCATTGCCAGTCATACTGGCATAAACAATTCTTGCCTTCATATTTTTTCATGCCTTTCACATATTTTCTATCATAGTATTATACATAATTTTGAACACTTAACGAAACTCTTTAGTAAACTTTTAAAAAACGCTATAATATAAATAAATATCATTTTTTATAGAGGAGAAGTTAACTTTGATTACTATTAAATCCATTCGAGAATTAAAGGGGATGCAGGCGTCAGGACGTTTATTAGCGTCAATGTTTGAGTCTTTACGGGATGTAATTCAACCAGGAATAACAACCTGGGCAATTGAAGAATTTTGCCAAGAATTTGTAAACAGTCGTGGCGGTCGCCTATCTGAACAAGGCTTTGAAGGTTATAAGTATGGCACCTGTATTTCAGTAAATGATCAAATCGCCCATGCAACTCCGCGTCGAGATACGGTTTTACAAAATGGTGACTTAGTTAAAGTTGATGTAACGTGCAATTTAAATGGTTTTGAAACGGATTCATGTACAACCTATGCTGTTGGTGAAGTTTCAGAAGCTGACCGTGACTTGATGGAAGTTACAAAAAAGTCAATGTATTTAGGAATTGATCAAGCTGTTTTAGGTAACCGCATTGGGGATATTGGTGCAGCCATTCAGCATTATGTAGAAGATGAGCACAATTATGGTGATGTGAAAGAATTAGTTGGTCATGGTATTCAGCCTAGTATTCATGAAGATCCTGAAGTTCCTCATTGGGGTAAAGCAGGCCATGGTTTGCGCCTTCGCGAGGGTATGACCATTACCTGTGAACCAATGATAGAAGCTGGTGGAGATTGGCGGATTATTCAAAAGACAGTTGATGATCCAAATGATGATTGGGTATTTTATGCTACACCAGACGGTTCTAAATCGGCTCAATTTGAGCATACTTTTGTAATTACGGCAGATGGTCCTAAAATTTTAACACTGCAAAAGCCATATGATGGGTTAGAAAAATATTTACCTCACTTTGATGAAATGGATGACTAAGGTGGATGGGTAAAAAAGTTGCAACAATTAGCCAACGGCTAGCTTTGTATTATAAAACAATCTCACTTAAGTTTACGCAAGGTGAGGTATTAACTAGTGCAATTTCAATGGCCTATTATGTTTTGTTTTCAATATTTCCTTTAATTATTATTATTGGAAATATCTTGCCGTTGCTTCACATTGACACTGCACCAATCGCTAGCTATTTGAAACTGATTTTTCCTGATCGAATTGCTGGGTTTATTATGCCAATTATTAATTCGCTTTTAAAAAATAACTCAACTGGTTACATTTCTTTTGGTATTATATTAGCATTGTGGTCAGTTTCTTCCTTGGTTAATGCGATTCGAATTGGAATGAATCGTATTTATGGTGTACGAAAAGTTGAGTTACAACAAAATTGGCCGATTGCAGTGTGGACAAGATCAATTACAATAATTTTAACTAATTTGATGATTATTAGCTTTAGCTTGCTTAGTTTAACTTTTATTTTTGGTCAACAAATATTAGAGTTTTTACGACCAATCTTTGCAATTTCAGTAGGCGAGTTGGAGAAGATATTTAATTTCCGCTATCCAGTCGTAATTATTACGATGGTTAGTAGTTTGTATTATTTAAATTATTTTTTACCCAATATTAAGCTTAAAAAAAGAGTTATTTGGCCAGGAGTTTTTACAACTTTGCTAGGTTGGTTGAGTTTATCCTGGCTTTTTAGTTATTATTTACATCATTATCATATTAGCTGGGAAAATTATGGTATTATCGGTACTTTTATTATTTTCATGTTATGGTTAAATCTCTGTTCAATTCTTTTTCTAATTGGTACTTGCGTGAATGCAGCAATAGTATCGCTTAATTATGGCAAAGTGCAATATTCTGTGGGACATTTAGCCGAATATATTCAAAAAAAACGGCACCATTAATTACTGGAATCGAATAGTTGAATCTGATATATTAAGCATTGAAAGAATGTAAAAGAAAGTGTATAAGGTATGAAAGTAAGGAAAGCCATTATTCCGGCAGCTGGTCTTGGTACGCGGTTTATGCCTGTTACCAAAGCAATGCCCAAAGAAATGTTACCAATTGTCGATAAACCTACAATTCAGTTTATTGTTGAGGAAGCAAAAAATTCTGGAATTGAAGATATTTTAATTGTCACTGGAAAAAATAAGCGAACAATTGAAGATCATTTTGATTCTAATCCTGAATTAGAGCAAAATTTACAAGAAAAGGGCAAAACGGGGCTATTGAAGATGTCACAAGAGATAACTCACTTGGGTATCAATATTTATTATACGCGGCAACCGTATCCTGCTGGCTTAGGTGATGCAATAGCTCGAGGTCGCAGCTTTGTGGGCGATGAACCCTTCGTTGTAATGCTTGGTGATGACTTGATGATGGATGAGGTTCCACTAACAAAGCAATTGATTAACTGTTACAATGAGACGCATGCATCGACCATCGCGGTGATGCCGGTACCGCATAAAGAAGTTTCTAAATATGGGATAATTGAACCAGCCAATGAGATTATGCCGGGGTTAATTAACGTTAAGTCTTTCGTAGAAAAACCGGCTATCGATAAGGCGCCAAGCGATTATGCAATTATTGGACGCTATTTATTAACACCTGAAATTTTTGCAATTTTAGCTAAGCAAAAGCCAGATAAAGGCGGAGAAATCCAATTGACTGATGCCATTGATACCATGAATAAGACGCAACGCGTATTTGCCCATGTCTTTAAGGGGACGCGCCACGATGTTGGTAATAAAGAAAGTTATCTTGAAACTTCGGTTGAGTATGGATTGAATCATGCGGAAACTAAAGATGCCTTGCGGAAATATATTATTAATTTAGGTCAAAAACTTCAAGCTGAAGAGCAAAAGAGTAAGTAATAATGCGTATTAAATTGAAGCCACTGTTAAGTGACTTCTTTTTTGTGTAAATTTTTCTAAATGTCAGTTTAATTACTATTAATCGTTTCTAAAATTAAGTAATATCGAATTGAATAATTTTATACTGGGGGACAGACTTGATGAGAGATATTTTCATTGTTGCGGCTAAGAGAACACCTTTTGGTCGTTACCGCGGATTATTTGCGCAAGAAAGCGCAGTAGACTTGGGTACTATTGCTTTACGTGAAACACTAAAAAGTATCGGGTTAAAAGCTACTGAGCTGGATGCTCTTTTTATGGGTAACGTGTTGAGTGCGGGTTTAGGACAAAATATGGCCCGTCAAGTATCTTTAAAGGCTGGAATGAGCCAAAAAAGTACAAGCGTTACAATAAATGATGTTTGTGGTTCAAGTTTAAAAGCTCTGCGCCTTGCCCAAGGGCAAATGGAGTTAGGTGACTTTGATTTAGTGGCCGTTGGCGGCTCTGAAAGTATGACTAATGCGGTATATTATGCTAAAGATAAGCATGATTCAAACTTGCAAAGTGAAATGCTTAATAATGGACTAACTGATGCTTTTTCGGGCCTGCATATGGGCCTTACAGCGGAAAAGGTAGCAGATAAGTACCACGTTTTGCGTTCAGAAATGGATGAATATAGTCTTAATTCACATCAAAAGGCAACTAGGGCAGTAAAAAATGGTTATTTTGAGAACGAAATAATCAAAATTACTCATGGCAAAGAGGTAATTGATTGGGATGAAAATATTCGTGCAGATACTAGTATGGATGCTTTAAATAAATTAAAACCAGTATTTAAAGAACATGGGCAAATAACAGCTGGTAATGCTTCACCATTAAGTGATGGTGCTAGTATAGTAATTTTAGCCACTCAAGAAAAAGTTAAAGAATTAAATTTGCAACCACTAGCACGTCTAGGAGCATATACCGAAGCTGGTACGGACCCGGCTTATATGGGCTTTGCACCTTATTTTGCAGTTAAAAAATTATTAGATATATCTAAGCGTCAAATTGCTGATTATGATGTAATTGAAGTTAATGAGGCGTTTGCTGCTCCAAGTATAGCATTGGCTAGAGCCCTATCAATTCCAATGGATAAACTAAATATATTTGGTGGTGCTATTGCCATAGGGCATCCTTTGGCAGCAACAGGAACTAGGCTAGTTGCTACTGCAATTAATGAATTGCAACACGTTACTGGTAAAACAGCCTTGGTCACACTTTGTATTGGTGGTGGTCAAGCAATTGCTTATGAAATAAATAGAGATTTTTAAATGAAGTTTTATGAATTAACTCCGGAAAAAAGGCGCTTATGGCTTAAACAACAAAGGATTGAACTAGATGAGATTGATCAGCAAACTTTACATGCACTTAATCAGTTGAGTGAGAATGTTGTAGGACAATTAAGTTTGCCAGTTGGTTTGGTCAAAAATTTACGGGTTAACAATCATAGCTATTTGGTTCCGTTGGCAACTGAAGAGCCTTCAGTGGTTGCGGCTGCTAATCATGGCGCTAGTCTATTTGCTCAAAGTGGTGGTGTCACAGCAACAAGTTTTCGAAATGGTATTTATGGTCAGATTGTTTTAGAAATTTCTGAAGCTTTTGTCATTGATAATTTAAAAAACGATTTACCTAATTTAATTGCTAAGACTAATAAGCAATTTGCTAGTCTAGTTAAGCATGGTGGTGGGGTTAAGGAAGTTAAAATTAAGCGGCAAAATACTCTGCTTTACCTAAGAGTATTAATTAATCCAGCAGAAGCTATGGGTGCTAATCGGGCAAACTCAATTTTGGAGTATATGGCTAGCGAGTTAGCTAATTACAGTGGTATTAAGAAAAAATTGTTTGCAATTTTATCAAATTACCCCAGTCAATTAACTTCTTGCAAGGCAAAATTGCATGTCAGTCTAGTTGGCGGGGTAGAAGTCGCAAGTCGAATAGCTTTGTTAAGCCAAATTGGACAAACGGACCCGTATCGAGCCGTGACTAATAATAAAGGAATTATGAATGGAATTGATGGTGTCCTTTTAGCAAGTGGTAATGATACTAGAGCTGTTGAAGCAGCTTGTGGTGTATGGGCTAGCCGTCAGGGAACTTATCGCAGCTTAAGTAGTTGGCAAGTTGAAGGTGAAAACTTATTAGGTCAATTAACCGTTCCTTTAGCGCTTGGAACCGTGGGCGGATCAATTAATTCCCGAAAAGATGTCCAGCAAAATTATCGTATTTTGGGGCAAGGAATAACTAGTCAAGTTTTAGCTAATATAATTGCTGCAGTTGGCTTAGCCAATAATTTAGCTGCTTTACTGGCAATTGCTACAACAGGTATTCAAGCAGGACATATGAAGTTGCAGGCTAGAAATGTTATTGCTAATCTTGTTGCTAGCCCGCAGGAAAAAAGGGATGTTCTAGCCTTAATGACTAAGCAACATTTATATTCGCAAACAGACGCACAAAATTTTTTGAAACAATTAAGAGAGGAAAAATAATGCAGGTCGGAATTGATCAAATTGGTTTTTATACACCAAACAAATATGTAGATATGTTAGATTTGGCACATGCTCGAGGAGTAGAGCCCAATAAATATTTAATTGGCATTGGTCAGAGTAAGATGAGTGTAGCCGATCAATCGCAAGATGCTGTTTCAATGGGGATTAACGCAACTTTAAGTTATATTAATAAAGTGGATCTCGAACAAGTTGGTTTACTTATTATGGGTACGGAAAGTGGCGTTGACCAATCTAAATCAGCTTCACTCTTTGTTAAAAGTGCTTTAAAGTTGCCTCCCGAGGTGCGAACTTTTGAAATTAAGGAGGCATGTTTTGGGATGACTGCTGGCATTATGGTTGCGCGTGACTATGTTCGTTTACATCCTGAACATAGCGCAATTGTGATTGGTAGTGATATTGCGCGGTATGGTTTAAAAACGGGTGGTGAAGTGACTCAAGGTGCTGGTAGTGTTAGTGTATTGATTAAGGCCAATCCGCGTATACTTGCGTTAACTAGTGGTCATAGTGCTTATAGTGCTGATATTAATGATTTTTGGCGCCCAAATAATTCAGCAGTTGCCTTAGTTGATGGTAAATATTCTACTGAGGTTTATTTAGATTTCTTTCAGCGGACTTTTCAAGCATATAAGTCTAAGCAGAAAATGACAACGGCTGATTTTACGGCAATTTTATATCATTTACCTTTTGTTAAAATGGGCTTGAAAGCGAATCAACTAGCAGTGGCAGAGCAAGATGCAAAAACGAAAAAGCGTTTGGAAGAAAACTTTACCGCCTCTACTTTATATAGTAAGCAGGTTGGTAATATTTATACTGCCTCACTTTATTTAGGCTTATTGAGTTTATTAGAAGATGGCAAACTATCAGCTGCAGACACAATTGGACTATTTTCTTATGGCTCTGGGGCAATGGGTGAGTTCTATGCCGGAAAAGTAATGGCTAATTATGAGCAAGCTTTGAATAAGGTGGCCGATGAGAAAATGATTGCGCGTAGACAACAACTAACTATTGCTGATTATGAGCAAATTTTTAAGCAAGCTTTACAATTCCCAGCGGATAATATTGAATTAAGCAGTGATGAAGCTCCTGGATATTGGTATTTTGCCGGTACTAAAAATCATGTTCGTCAATATCAACGTAAATAATTTGAGAGGATCAATTCGATCCTCTTTTTTGGTGAATAACAACTGGAAAAAATTCATAAAAGAATTGCATTAAGTAAAATTTTTAATGACGGTCTTATTGAAGATAAATTGCATTTTTTTCTGGCATAATTTGGACACCATATAAAGTAAATTTTTGCTCATTTAGTAGCACATAAAGCGGAATACTTAAGCCGTGTAAATTTTTAACTAGGTAAATGACTTTGGCCTTTGTCATTGGCAATTTCCCGGGATATAACAGACCTGCGCTACTAGTAATTTTTAACTGCGCAAGTGGGTAAGCTTGGTTATCAATACTAAAAAATAATTTGGTTTGTTGATTTAAATCGGCAGTCAATTGTAATAAATCAGTTAATCTCATAAATTTCATCCTATACAAACTAAAAATGTTATACTATTGAATATTGTATTAAGAAAAGGTGGCTTCACATTGAAACGAATAAAACACAAAAAGTTGTGGCTATCATTGAGCGCAGTTATTTTGCTGGTTTTTGTTATCTTCATTGGAGCAGGATGCTATTTCTTCAAAATGGCATGTGTTCCTGGACCTAAGAGTTTTTTGAGTTCTTCGAGCAATAAACTCAAAAAATCTGATCCCCTATATAAAGAAAAGCTGTGGTTTAAAAAAATTAATAAACAAAAATGGTATATTAATTCTGCTGATAATCGTTATCAGTTAGATGCTAATTATATCCCTAAGTCTGGTTCAAACAAAACCGTAATTGTTTTACCAGGTTATATGGATACTAAAGAAGACATGGGTGAGTACGATGCTCTTTTTCACGAGTTAGGCTACAATACTTTAACACCTGATCCTCGTTCACAGGGTAAGAGTGAAGGAAAGTATATTGGCTATGGTTGGCCCGAAAAAGATGATATTAAAAAATGGATTGACTTAGTTCTGGAAAAAAACGGTGCTAAGCAACAAATTGTGGTTTATGGTTTGAGTATGGGAGCAGCCACTGCAATGATGGTTAGTGGATTAAAATTACCGCACCAAGTCAGAGCCTTTATTGAAGATTGCGGCTATACCAGTGTTAAGGATGAAATTGAGCATGAGGCACAAGTTCTTTATAATATGCCAGCATTTCCGCGCTTTCCATTAGTTGAAATCTTGAGTGGTATTAATAGAATTAAGGTTGGGTATTTTATGAATGATGGCTCAAGTGTTAACCAATTACATAAAAATCAACGTCCAATGTTATTTATTCATGGTGATCGTGATACATTTGTTCCTACTAAAATGGTTTATACTAATTACTCTGCAACTAGAGGTCCTAAAAAGTTGTGGGTAACTCCTAATTCTAAGCATGCAAAGTCTTTTGCTGATCATCCTAAGCTTTATCGGCAAAAGATTGGTGATTTTTTGTCGCGGTATGTGAAGTAATTATTGACGGATAAAAAGAGTTGACACAGTTTGAATGATTGGACCATAAATTTTAATAATTACTAGTCTAAGGCTTGATGTTGATTTTTAATCGATATTAAGCCTTTTAGTCGGCTCAAGTGAAACAGCCAACCGGCCGCAAAACAATTTGCTATCAATTTAAGTTTAATTATAGCAAATATTGCATAACCTAATTTTTTCATTTGCAGTCCGCTTTGCTGGTAAAAGTTTTGAAAAACAAAATCGCTCAGGATACAGTTTTCGCTAATTTTTAGCATTAACAAGCAAATTGACAATAAATACTTTACCTGCTGGCGGCTTCTCTAGGCCCAGTTAAAACATTAAGCAAAGTTGTTTTGCCGGCACCACTATTGGTCTGCTTCGAGGTTGCAGTTAGTGCTTCGAATATGGTTTTTCTTTATTTTTCATTTAATTATGCAAAGGGGCGCGTAAAAATAGACAAAAAACTTATGGTTTTAAAAGCAATTTACGTGTAAAAATTATAGCCTGCCCCAGTAAAATGGCTGACAAGAGTTTAAATTAGCTTTTAAATGTATATTTGAACAAAAAAGCACACAAAAATACGACCTCCGAAATTATTTTAATTCCGAGGGTCGTATCAAAACATTGCAATCACCTTTTTTGTTTTGAATGTGAATAAAACGGGAACTAGTCTTATTTGCAACTACACGCTAAATCACTTAATAAATTTATCCACCGAAAAGTGACATTATTCCTACCCCAAAAACATGTCCATAATCATTACCACTCAATTATTCCTAATGCTATAAACCAAATGAGTGCAATTATGATGCCATTTGTTTGTTGTCTTTTTATTCTCACGTTTTCAGTCTCTGCCTTATTAGCATTAATGTCTCCAATTAAACTTGCAAACAACATACTTATTTCCCAGATTATAAGACTTATAAAAGATCTCATGCTATGCTCGAGAAGTAATGCCTGTAAGGGAAAAAGAAAGAAAATACAATTTACACAAGTGGTTTGATAATTACCATATAATTTTTTAAGTAGTTTCATATAATTATCATAAAGCCTTATAAATGTTTAACTAACATTAGCAAACCGCATTGCCCACAGTATGCATAAGTGTCTTATAACCATATCGGAAAACCGCACCTGCCAATGGAGAACCCAGTGCCGAACCGGTACCCATAAAAACAGTTCCTAGGGCATCACCAGTATATTTAAAAGTATTACTGCACAACTTTCTATTCTTCTTTTTTCTTAAGAGCGGATTTTCATAGGAAAAGTCTTCTGGATCGTTTTGTGCAACTTCATTGACTTTATTTAATTCAGCTTGTACTTCCTCAACCGTAAGCTTAAGATTAGAACGGTTTAAGGAATTAGCTAAATATGACTTGTCTACAATTTTTACCTGATAGATGTCCGAAGAATTTACATAAACACTTAGTGATCCATTTAATGCAACTTTAAGATTTCCTAGCTCACCTTTTGACAATTGGTTATTTGTCTGAGTAACTTGAGCAGGATTTGTTGTTGCTGTTAATGCAATCATAGTTACTAATTTTTTCATACTATAGCCTCCTAATAATATACATTAAATTTTTGCAAATTATTGTGCAATTTAATGTAAATAATATATTTACCATAATTTTATTATAAATTTTTTAAAAAATATAATTTTGTAACTAGCATATTTGCTATAAGTTAGCAAATATGCTAGTTTGAATTAATAACTACTTATTTAGTCTAGGAATTTTTTTAGCTCTTGACTAAGCTCAGTCATATCCGTCAGAGCAAAACTTTTTGTAACAACATAGCAGTCCTTTAAATAGCGTTCATCAGATTTTTCATAATAATACACTAGTCCAGTAAAAAAAGATAATAGTGATTTATATAAATAAACCTCGGGCAGCGGCTCTATTTCTATATTTTTAGTACTGTTAAGAAAAAAATTGCCTTTTCATATTTTTTCTCATTAATATAAGCAAATAAAATATTAATCTTTATGCCTAAAATAATTTTTTTAATAGCAATTGAATTATTGTTAGCAAACAATGCTATTGCATACTTACCAATATCAATATTATCATCTAAGTTGTAGATAAACATAAAATTATAGTATAATCCAAGAGTTTCAAATTCAAGACTATTCATACTCAAAATACATCCTTTTATTTTTTGAATGTCTTTATTTCCTATACTGAGTTCGTCCCCTTTAATATTGCTTAAATATATTTTTATTAATAGTAAATAATCATCTTTATTTGGAAGATAACTTTTAGAAATGATTTCATATAGCTTAGCTAATTTATCTTTTTCCCTTTCGTAAAATAATTCTTTGATTATAAAATAAAGTAAGTCTATTAAGTCTTCTGCTGAAATTCTATTTAGTCCCTTCTCCACTCGAGCATAAAAAGAAGAACTAATTACGTTTCCTGCCCACGCTTTCTTTGTTTTTTCTGCCATTTCCATAACTACCTAATCTTTTTGATGTAAGCTTAATTATAATATAATATAATATTACTATACATGTATAAAAATGATTATATACAATGAAGTTAAAAAAAGTAACATATTTTTTTATTTATTTGTTAAGTTTAAGCTTTCTACGACCAACACTTGTAAATGCAGAAATGGATACCGCATCAGTATCTTCAAATAATATAAAAGCCATTATTGATTATCAAAATAAAACTTATTCTAAATCAGTTGCTGGTTTCAAAAAAATATCTCCCCAAAAAATATGCTTATCTTTTTTGGGGAAAGAAATCTTGCCCATTCTGTCGTGCATTTGTTCCTAAACTTACTGAAATTAGTCAAAAACGTCACATAGAAATTTATTATATTGACACAACAAATACCGATACAGACCCCATACTTAAAAAAATGCGTAAACATTTTAAAGTAACTGGTGTACCTTGTCTTACAAAGATCAAAACTTACAAATCTTTTAAAACACTGAATCGTGCTAAGACAAGTCTTTCTAAATTTTTAACAAAGCAGTTTTAATAATAAACAGAATAAAAGTCGCTCTTAACAGAGCGACTTTTATTCTGTTTAACAATTTAACCCAAGATTACCTTTTCGATAAAATCACCCAAATTACCATTAAAATTTTTCCTTGGTATTTCATGCGGAGTATCGAGATAATCACCGGTAAAATACCAACCATGGATCACATTTTTTCCATCATCGATATACATTATTGCGCCATACCGACTTTTAGCTCCCTTACTCTTGTTGTAAAACATTCTATAACGTCCAGTTAGGTTGTTTTCATGCCAGTCAAACCAATTCCCATTAGAGCTCTGCTATATAGTTTTAATGTCGTATAAGCTCTCCTTTATTATTTAATTGATTTTACAAAAGTGATTTGTCAATCATCAAACTTCTGGATGATTTTATAAACACCATCATTGTATCTGCCTATGGCCCCATCTATAAAGTTTAGATCAGTTGTTTTACAATGATAATCACCATTGTTTAAAAAGTTCCAATGTATGGCTTTACCAACGGCCAAAAAACAAAAATGAGTTAAAAACCTATTCGAAATTCGTTCTCAATATTCATCAAATATACAAAGAGCAATATATTTCACGTTTGCTAGCAACCATTACGTCATCACTCATGGTTTTACCAAAAAGATGAAAAAAGCACCAGTAAGGGAAATTAATAAAGCCAAGGCACGTTGTGATAATTACAAAGGAGAAAATGACAATGAGTAAAATTGACAACTACATTAGCAAAAGAAGCCAGGACAGTTCTGAATTTGCCCAGGCTGTAACACAGTCCAATATCAACCTTGAGGTTGCAGTTTAAGTTAAGAAACTACATGATAGTCTAGGCTTAACGCAAAGGGAATTTGCTAATCTGGTAAACAAGCCGCAATCAACAATTGCAAAAATTGAAAATGGCTCATTTAACGCCTCCACTATGTTGCTGAGCGAAATTGCTCAAGCGGCCAATAGAAAAGTAAAAATTGAATTCACACATGCTTAATTTTATATTGAATCTAAAAGAAAAGGTAAATTTATAGCTTTTTTCTACTATCTCTTAAAGCAGTTAGTTCAATAGAGCCCACCCTATTATTCATATTAAAATTTGTGTTATACCTGTTTTGGTTACAGTTCATTAGCAAAATGCAAAGTAGATCAATTGTTCTGTGACAAAATGTCGGGGGCAAATGTTAAGCGTCTAATATCAAACAAATAAAATTATAAAAACATGTGTAAAAAATAAAAAGAATGTTATGATTTTAATAGTAAAACGCTATCATTATGAAAAAACATAAATCATAACAGAAAGAAGGCCTATTCAATGTCAAAAAAATTAACAACAGCTCTTGCAACTAGTGATACATCAGCTCCATATGAATGGCATCACATAGATGGTGGAGATTGGCTGTTTGGCGTTTATGGAACAAAAGTGCAATCAACATATAAACATAGTAGTCGGAATCATACTGCAGCGGCTAAAAATGCCAATGGCGATGGTAGACGCGATTATGCCCGTGCAGGATCAACCGCCTTTTCAAAGGTTAATGTAGCTATCAAAGGAAATAAATTTAGAGGATAATTTTATGAAAAAAATATTATCATTTAGCATGATACTCTTTTTAACTTTTTCTGGAATATTGATCATAAGTTCTTCGATTAACAGCTATTTCAACCAAGTACTGTATTATCAGCAAAAAGAGGTAGCATTACAATTACGAGACAATGCAGATTATTCAAGCTTAGTTAATCAGCTTCAAAAAGTAGCAACAGGAACTACCAGTGTATCCCAGTATTTTTTTACTGGGCAAAATGACTTGATTATTTATAGTGCTAATACAAACTTACCCATCAAAAGAGGAACCGCTTCTAGCAGTGACGTTACAAATTATAAAAAAACAGGGTCTGCGTTACTGCTTCCTAACTCGCAATACAAAGTTAAATTATATCCATTTAACAAGATAAAAAATTTGGGGTTAAATAATGTCTTTTATGTAAGTGGAAATGTTGCTAAAATTACCAGAATAATGCGTCACTTTGGTATAGTTAAAATAAAATCGGAAGTTAACGAAACTGCTCCTGAAAATAATAATAGAATAAATTTTATTACACTAGCGCTTCTCACAGGAATAGTATCATTAATTTCGTTAATGTTTGTTATTATAAAAGAACGACAAGCTGTTATATTACGAAAATTTTTTGGTTACCGACTTATTAATAATGTATATCAATCTTTTCGAAGTATAGCAGTTGCAATAGTAATTGCAATAATTATTAGTGTAATATTACTAATTGTTTATGCAGCCTATAACAATATGTTGATTTACTATAAAACATTTGTGTCATCATTATCAGTATTTTATGCCAGTTACTTATTTTTAATAATTTTGATTTATGGTGCTGCAAAAAGTATACAAGCAAAGTCTCAAATAACTTCATTTAATTGGGCCAGAGGTTCATTAATGGTTACAGCTGCTAGTGCGATAGGATTTATAGTCTGCATTTTACTTGTTAGTATTAAGATTCCAGAAATTCATCAAGATTTTTTATATTAT
Source organism: Lactobacillus sp. ESL0225 (assembly GCF_003692905.1). NCBI lineage: Bacteria > Bacillati > Bacillota > Bacilli > Lactobacillales > Lactobacillaceae > Lactobacillus > Lactobacillus sp. ESL0225. The sequence goes on from NZ_REHK01000006.1 coordinate 108,280, forward strand.
CAAAAACAAATAAAGAGTCTTAACTCCTGGATATCGACCAAAAATATATATCAAACGAATGTAACTAATCAGTTGGATCGAACTGAAGATCGAACTGAAGTGACTTACGACATTAGTGCGAAAGATTTGTGGCAACGACTTAAAAAACAACATAAAACTTTTGTTGTTTTTTCTGATAACCTATTAGGTACTTATGGTGTAACTAGACGTGGTTCAACTAAGCGGCTAGTTCCGTGGTACAAAATTAATTCTGATAATAAGTCGGTACAAGATTACATAATTCTTCCTTCTGGCCGAGCTATTACTGCAGACATAAATTATTTAAAACTGTCTAAAACAAAGTTAGTAAGTGGAGCCAAGATAGCTGAGTTACAACCAACACTATTTACAAAGATTTTAATAGTACCAGAAAAATATAAAAAGTTTGAATCCCGGATTCGTTCTAATTATTTATCTGAATTTCTGTTTCAATTGAATACTGATTTTAAAGATTGGCGTCATAGAGAACATACTCCAAAATTCACCCGTAAAAATTTAAAAATAAAGATAGTTTATGCTAAAAACGGACAAAATTATTTTACTTATAATCCTAACTCTGGCGATAATTTATCATCTAATATGGTTAGAGATCCAATCATAAGACTATTTGATAACTATCAGAATAGCCTTAGTTATGGCAACCTATTTACTTTGAATGGAGGTTTCTTCTTTTTTAATAAGCATGTTGGCCAAGCCTATGATCAAATAAAACCGCAACTTATTGAAAGTAGAATGGGAAGTACTATAAATTATGTAACCTCTATCTATACGCAAAAGGCACAACTTGTTCAACAAACTCAAAAAGATGTAAGTATGACATTAACTCAATTGATCCTGTTTAGTGTTATTTCTTTTGTTTTGCTTTCTGTGTTAATAAGTCAATATTATATGTTACGTGAAAGAGAAATTATAGTTAAGCGTTTAATGGGCTATCCAATTTATAAGATTATTTTTAACTTTATAATTTTTATTGTTAGTATTTTTGTAATCTCTAGTATAATTTCTGTTTATCTAGCACATGCAATAGATTGGTTAAGCCTGGTAATATCAGGGTTACTTTGTGTTGCAGCTATAGCATTATCATTTATTATAATTATATATGATATACATAATAGAAATAGAACAATGGGGAGTGATTCGTGAATGATAATTGTAAAAGAAGTATCAAAATATTATAATAACACACCAGTGCTGCAAAACATCAATTTAGGAATACCACAGGGTTCTTTTTGTAGTATTTCGGGGGAAAGTGGGGCTGGAAAAACAACATTTTTAAAAATTGTTGCTGGAATAGAAAAGCCCACTTCTGGACAGATTATTTTAGATAATATCGAATTAAGAAAAATTAGTTATCCAGATTTATGGGGAAAGCGCTTCTCGTTTGTATTTCAAAATTATTTTTTGCTAGACGATAAAACTGTTAAGGATAACTTAAAGTTAGCAAAAAGAAAAATCAGTGAAAACGAAATGCTAAAAGTGTTATCTCGTGTTGGTTTGCAATCAGAATTATTAAATCAATCAGTATTTAAATTGAGTGGCGGTGAAAAGCAAAGAGTGGGTATTGCGAGAGCAATTATTAAGCCGTTTGATGTACTTATTGCTGATGAACCGACAGGCAATCTTGATTACCAAAATGCTCAAGCCGTGACTAAAATTTTTAAAGATATACAATCATCGAATAAAACAATTATAGTGGTTTCACATGACGATAATTTTCAAAAAGTTGCAGATCAAAACCTCTATCTTAAAGACTATAAATTAATATCTGAATGAAACACTTATTGTTTTGCCCAATATATTGTAGAATATAAAAATAAGTATTAGGTATTTATGTGGCTAAAAGAGTCTATGCCATGCGTTAGAATTAGCGCTGGCTTTTACCTCATTTATTATTGTCTTGTTGACTTATATCGACAATCATAAGTAAATAAAAAGACCGTTCCAACATAATTTTGACAGATTATATTGGGACGGCCTTTTTGATTAAAGCATAATTTGCCAACCGCTCTCAAAACAATTGGCTATGAATTTAAGCTAACAATGTGCAGTATTCCTAAATGATAGCGGTCCTTTAGTTTTGGGGTTAATCTTACTTAAAAAATCAATCTTGCAATCTTGGCATCTCATTCTTAGTGATATAGTCAATAACCTTGACATACTGACCCTTGTGGCGGATTACTATGTATTGCCGACTTGGATCATTTCCACCAACATATTTTATCTTATACGGCAATTTTTTGCCCGACTTGTTAATCGCCTGTACATTGTAATATTTTTGCGTATGCTTAGGCACCTTGGCATAATCAGTTTCCATCTTAATCATTGGATTAAGATAGTCAGTGTATTGGTTATGAATTAGTAACAGGGCAGCACATAAAATAGTAACAACAATAATAATTGTAAGACCTAATTTTTTCATTTGTATACCTCTTTGTTGGTAATCGTTATTTTCTTATTGGCAATTTTAATTACATAGTCACATTGCTGCCAAACTGCTGGGTCATGCGTTGCAATTACCACTGTTGCAGTTGAATCAAATCCAGTCAGCAGGGTCTTTAAGACTATCTTACCATTATCTGCATCAAGTGAACCAGTTGGTTCATCAGCAAAAATCTCTTTCGGCTCTTTTAAAATTACTCGTGCTAATGCTACCCGTTGCTGTTCTCCACCACTTAGCGTGTAAATTTTTTGCTTCAATGGTATACTGGCCAATCCAACCTGACTTAAAGCAGCCTTCATTTTGGCATCGGCCTCTGTTTTAGCCAATTTTTGATTGGCTAATCCAAGGCGCAAATTCTGTCTAACCGTTTCCGTATCAATTAAAGCAAAGTTTTGAAAAACAAACCCGCAATCTTCACGATACAGTTTTCGTTGATTTTTAGCATTAACAAGCAAATCGTCAATAAATACTTTACCCGCTGTCGGCTCCTCTAACCCACTTAAAACATTAAGAAAAGTTGTTTTGCCAGCACCACTATTGCCCACTATGGCATAACTTTTGCCTGTTTCGAGGTTGCAGTTAATGTTTTCAAATATAGTTTTTTCTTTAAATTTTTTGGTAAGATGTTCTACTTTAATCATTTTATGACTCCTAATTCCCGTGATTAAGGGTAATCAATAAATTGTGCTGCGCACGCCAATAAGTTAATAAGATAACGCCGGCCTCTAGCAACAGGTAAACGTAGACAACCGGCATTAAGGACAGGTAGTGCAACCTAGTTAAACTTAGGGCAGTTACCAAGAAGTCTAGTCCTAAGTTAGTTAGCAAGAAGCTTCCCATCAAATGAGCATTCGACCTACCAAAAACTCGATAAATTGCTATCTTGCGCCGCTGACTCTGCAAAAAGGTCGTACTAACAAACACAATAATAAAGATTAGCTGCAGTAGCGATAACATAGTTGTAATGGTTAAAATGAGCAATTGTCGATTGACATTTCTCTGATATTCAGCTATTCGTACTCGTTTACTTGTAATACCAATAACATACGGCATTAGACCCAGTTGCTTAACTTTTTTTCTAAGAAGCTTTAAATTAGAAAACTGGATGGTTCCTTGACTAATGGTTGATGAATAAAAAGAATCAGATAAAAACTTGTTGTTAACAACTATAATCAAGGGGTTCATCGAGAGCGATGACGTAATTTCGTATTCAACTGTGTAATTAAAAATGTTCTGTCCGTTGGCGATAGGTACAACTTGAATAGCTGGTAGCTTTTTTGGCCGCTGTTGATAGTAATAATTAGGTAAAGTCTGTTGAAATTTAAGGAAGTTTCTTAGCTGCTTCTTAGCCTGTTTTACTTGGTCTAACCGATTATATGGGACTAATAGTAAAACTTTGTTAGCAGTAAGCCTAATAGGATTAAAATTAAGCTCACTATTCTTAATAAAATTATTATTGGCAATAATCACATTGCCATTTTCAGGCTCAGTATCACGCATTGCTGGGTGAAATTGTTGTGAATTCTGGGCAACAATTGTTCCAGGTGACTGCACTACTAACTGGTGAGCCATTTTGCCCATTTTTTTATCTTCATACTTATCATTAATATTCCAATATCGTTGAAGTGAATAAGTGTTTTTTTGTCTTTGCCATTTTTTAATTATATTAGTATCTCTAATATAAATTTTATTGTGATTAGTTAAAGAAATGGTGTTAATCATAATCAAAGCTAGCAGAAGTATCTTTAAAACATAGCCAATTAGTAAGAAAATATATGTTGTTTCTGCTCCCTTAATTGCCTGATAAGGGTCAATCAACGCTAAAACTACATAAGATATAGTATTCAAAACCAAAAAGCTCAAAAAGACAATTGATAGTAGAACTAAAGCATAGGGCAAAAAGAAACGCCAGCCGCTGATTGTAAAGGTAGTTAGCCCCCAGATAATCATCACTAACATAATTACCCCCAAAGCTCCAATTAACATAGGAGATTCATCTTTCAAATCGTTCTTAATTATCTGCCAGTCGCTTAAGCCATTAATCTTCATAATTGCATAAGCTTTAAAGCGAAAAACTTTCTCTAGTACCATCACAATAAATAAAGTGCCAATAATTCCAATCAAGACAATTAAATCAAATTTTGAAAAATTAGCTACAACTATTTGCCCCAAACTTTTTACTGATAAGGAATTATCTATAACCTCCGTCTTTAATCCAAGGGCACGGAATTTTGTCAATATTTGGCCTAAAGCTTCATTTTTGGCATTAGTGCAATATAGGCCATTAATTTCTTCTAAATTTAGCTCGGTATTCGTCAATTTTTTAATAGCTTCAGCTTGATATAGTGAATAGTTATTAATTGGAGTCCCAAAATTGTAAACCACCTTGCTTTGTTGCCCGTTAAACTTATTAATGCGTAACTTAACTAAAGAACTATTTTCAGCTTGAGCTACTTGCTTCAACTTAGTAAAAATTATCTTTTTTTTGACCTTTTTAGTGTACTGTTTGCTAGTTAATTGTTTCTGCCATTTGGCAATTACTTTTGGGTTCCAACTAGCAATGTTTATAATGGTATTATTTTCTGGGATTGAATTATTATCATACTCACGAATAAAGCCTGCAAATAAGGCAAGCACGACAACCGTGATTAGAGAATAAAAAACAATTTTTGTTTTCCGCAGCATTTTTAAACCTCATGTTATTAAAAAACTCACGAGTAAAGTCGTGAGTTTAATTATTTTTATTATTAATTAAAATTAGCTTATATCATAATAAGCAGTATTTCCGTGTGGAGCTTTAGGAGCAGACGCTCTTGACTGAACACCCTTTGTTTTCCAATCACTACTTATAATATCGGCAAAATAGCCAGGTCTTACAGATGATCTATGGAGTCTACTTTTATGTTGGTAGTAGGAGCAGACATATACACTACCCACACCATAGTTCCAAGTACCACCATCTCTTTCTTGAGTTTGCCGTAAAAGTGAATTGCTATCTTCTACCATTCCTGAATGTACTTCTTCACCAGTTGAAGCAAGAGCAGGGAGACTAGTCATGCCAAGTGTAGCAATTGTAGCTACACCAGCAACAATTTTCTTTAAAATACTCCTACTCAATAAGATTATTATCTGTTATACCATTATTCATAATTACTATAATAATTGAATGAAACAGACGATCCATATTACTACCTCACAACTATAAAAATTAATTTTTATATGGTTATATTAACTCGTTTTTTAAAAATAAATGCCAAAGTGGTATAAATGCTACTTTTATAGCAAATATGCCAGTTTTATTAGCAAAATTGACTACAAGTTACTTATTTTCTATCAGAAAGTCTTTAAGTTCATTACTGTATTCAGTCATGCCTGCCAAAGCTATATTTCGGATAACGTCATGGCACTGATCTAAGTAATGTTCTTCTGATTTTTCTTGGTATTGTAATAGGCCTTTAAAGAAAAGCAATAAAGTTTTATAAAAGTATATTTCCGGTATAGTAGCAATTTCTTCGGCACTATTGATATAAGAATCTACTTCTTGGTAGCGCTTTTCCTTAATGCAAAAAATCAAAATATTAATTATTATTCCCAAAATTTTTTTTTGAATAGAAATTGAATTATTGTTTTTAAATTGCGTAACTGCACGTTTACTGATGATTAAATTTTCGTCTAAATTATAAAAAGATATACAATTGCAATAAAGTTTAAGGGTATCAGCATCAAAAACATCGGCAACAAAGATTCGGTTTTTCATGTTTTCTAAGGTAGCCGCATCAATACTAGAATAGTCATCATCAATGATCGCTATGTAAATATTAAGTAGCATTAAATGCTCTTCTTTATTCGGCGAATCTCCCTTAGCAATCTGATTATAAAGCTTGAGCAAATCAGCCCTTTTCCCGTTATAATAAGCCTTATTAGCGGCTAAACGTAATGCTCGATCTTCTGAGCTTATTAAGTGATCATGTGGATTCAGTTGCTCAAAAAATTCTATTACCGAAATTTTATTTGCATGCAACAGGTTAATCAGATCATCTGCGGAGATGCGATTCAGTCCTTTTTCCACACGCGCATAAAAAGACGGGCTAAGTACATTTTTTGCCCAAGCCTTTTTAGTTGCAGCGTGCATTAAGCGATATTTTTTTAATAGTTCACCAATTTCCATTATTAACTCCTTTAGCCTAATTTCTTTTACACTTTTTTATTGTGGAATTGATTTATAATAATTGCAATCCTAATTGAAAATTATTATTATGCTAGATAATTAACTGAATTGCTTATTTAGTGCCAAAATGTCGGGGGTAAATATTAAATGCCCCCAACTGCAAAACATGTTAGATTAGATCCGTGAAGATGATGTGGCAATTGTAACCGAACTTGATCGCTTAGGGTGCAATAAGCAAGACTTAACTAAGATTATGGGTGCAATCAAAACAAAGGGGGCAACTAGCTAAACAATTTTTGGCTTAAAAGCCCCATCTCATAACTTGGTAAAGTTGAATTTTAGTGTTTATCTGTGTTTTGTTGAATGTGGGTCAACGAACTCGTTATGAGCTAATAAAAATATAATCATAATTTTTAGATATTGCCGCAAATGATAATGACATGTCCTTGTTCTTTTACATAGTCTGTAGCTTCACACATTTTCTTTCTTTCCTTTTTTTCCAATTCAGGAATTTAATTTTCTCTCGCCCAAGGGCAATTCACTTAATGATGGTTTAATTTAATGGGCACTTTTTTGCAGGCTTAAGAACGGAAATCTTTTCTAGGTATGAAGCTGGCTATCACAATTTACTTGAATTAAGGCAAGTGATTAATGATTATCTGCATAAGGTGCAGACTAAAAGGCTTAATGCCAATTGAAGATTGCCATCAAGCCTTAGCCCAGTAATTATTAAAATTTATTAGTTCAACTTTTGGAACTTACTTTAAATTGTGTCAGTTTTTTATTATCTTAAAGTTAACTTAACAATACATTCACACCGCGGTGTTTGCGGTAGCATATCGACGTTTTCGATTAAACGAACATTATAAACATCACTAAGTAAAACGAGATCTTGCGCTAGCGTAGATGGATTACAAGAAATATAAACAAAAGTTTTGGGTTTAATTTTTAGTAAAGTCTTAATTAAACTTTTGGCTAAACCTGTTCTAGGTGGATCTACGATTAGTGCATCGATTGAGACCCCATTTTGCTCTAGTTGAGGAAGAATTTTTTCAACACTACCTTGGATATAGTTGGCGTTATGTAAGTGATTTAATTCAACGTTATGGTTGGCGTCTGCAACAGCTTCCGGGATAGTTTCAATACCAATTACTTGTTTAACTTGATCTGCTGCTAAGATTCCTAAAGTTCCGACTCCACTATAAGCATCAATTAGGGTATCCTCTGGACCTAAATCTAAAAACTTCAGAGCATGTGAATAAAGTGTTGCGGTTTGGACCGGATTAAGCTGGAAAAAGGCTCGTGGTGAGAGAGCAAATTTTTTCGTTAAAATCTCATCAATAATTTGATTTTTACCCATTAGTTTGGTGGTTTTATTACCCCAGACCTGTGGATTGTGCCAATCCGTCTCATTTTGAAAGACACTGACAACATTTGGTAAATTAATAATTTCGGCACTTAATGCTGGTAAGTTTTTAATAAGATGGCCGACGGTTACTAAAGTGACTTGTATTTCGTTAGTTGCTTGGGCTTGACGGACTACAATAGTTTTTAAACCATCTGTATGGCGGTATGGATTGGCAAGCGCTACGTGAAACTTTTCTACTAGCTCTTTAATTTGGCGCTCAATTTTTTGCGTTTTTTCACTTTGGGTTGGCATAATGGGTAAGTCATATAGCTGGTGGGAATTAGGCGCAAATAAACCTAAATTAATCTGCCCATGATCTTGTTCAATTTGATATTGAGCTTTGTTACGGTAGTGCCATTGATTGGGTGCTGGAATTGTGGGCTTGACTTTATATTTGTTATAACCACGAGGATGATATTTTTTCAAGGCTTCTAAAACATTATCCCGTTTAAATTTTAGTTGCTTTTGATAGGATAGATGGGCTAATTCTAACCCGCCAATTGCTAAATCTACTCCCGCAGGAAAATCTACTCGATCAGGACTTTTTTCTTTGATGCGAACTAGTTCAGCCTGAATGTAATGAGGGAATTCTTTAATAATTTTGGCAACTACCACTTCATCAGGTAGTGCATTTGGAATAAAGATAATTTTTTTACGATAATAGCCAATACCTTCGCCATTAATGCCAAGTCTTTTAATCGTAATAATTACATTTTTTTCGTTAGTCATTGTTTGCTTAACTTTTTGGTCCATAATTTTTTCTTTCTACAATAAAAATATTAAGGGTTAATAACATATTCTACTCTATCGAAAAAGTTTTTAGCAAGAAACAAAGAAATTTGTTAGCATAAAAGAGAAATAATAGGAGGGTGGATAAAGATGCCGATTATTACTAAAGTTAGTAGTCAAAAAAAACCTGGTCGCTATAATATCTTCTTAGATGGTCAGTATGCTTTTTCAGCTAGTGAACGAACAATAGCTGAATTTGTACTTTTAAAAGGACAAGAATTAAGTAATGAGAAAGTTGAAGCCGTAAAACAATTTGATGCTGATGCTAAGGCAACAAGTATGGCATCAATTTTTCTAAGTTATGAACCGCGTACGGTTTATGAAGTGTTACAATATTTAAGCAAGCATGGTATTGCTGAACAGTCAGCCCAAAGTGCAGTACGAGAACTTAGTGAAATGGGCTTTTTGGATGATCGGCAATACGTAAACCTTGTATTACAACAAAATTTACGTATTGGTACTGATGGACCACTAAGTTTAGCGCGTAAGCTTGAGCAAAAGGGAATTGATCCTGAAATAATTCAGCAAGCGTTTGAGCAGGTTGATGAGGAACAGTGGCAAGAACCAGGATTACGTGTTTTACGGTCATTGAAAAGTAAAATTGGTCAGATAGCACAACTGGAACTTGAACGTAAGATGCGTACAAAATTGCTGAGTCATGGCTTTACTAGTGACCTTAGCGCTGCAATTGTTGCCCAAAGCAATTTACAAACAAATCAAGTAGCACAATTAGCTGCTTTAAAAAAGCAGGGGATAAAAGCCTATAAACGATTTCGAAGGTTAAATAAAAGTGAACGTGAAATTAAGATACGTAATTATCTTTATGCACATGGCTTTAGTAGTAGCGAAATTGAGTCTTTCCTGCAAGGAGAAATTATTCCACTTGATGAATTGGGAGAATATTAGGAGATTAATTATGAAAAAATTACAACCGCAGTTAACTTTTATCGGCCGCCCTTTTGCTGATCAGTTGCTAGACGAGCAACGCACTTTTACACAAGCTAATTTAGAAATGGAGCAAAATGAAGTCTTTCAGTCCTTCTTGGCTAATAATAATTTGAAGGCAAAAAGAAGTAATATGATTGTTTTTGGTCCAGAAAATTTTATGTATTGGTATGGTGTAACTGTTGCTAAAGAAATTGAAGTTCCGCAAGGATTGTTGCGTTTTGTTTTACCTGAGACGCAAGTAGCAATTAAACAACAGAATAATCAAAATCTTTCATTTTTTAGTCAGCCCTTAAATGTTGTTGTAGCAAAATTTTTACAAGAAGTAAGGGATGAAGGTATTCAAACTTATGAAAATCTTGGTGATAGTTCAATGCCATATATAGTGCAAGATTTAAATTTAGACACTAAACAATTAACCCAAATGTTGTATCTTGAGGCTGATAATTAAAAGCTAATGTTGGTTAGGGTCAATAGAAAGATTGTCATATTCAACATAAGCACCTAAACATGTTGATAAAAGCATAATCAAGAAAACAAAACCGACAGATTTACCAACTATTTGATCTAAAGTTAGAAAATGTCTAACCACAAAAGTTGCCGCAAAACATAAAATAAAATCAAGTATGACGTTTGCCACTAGGAGTACATATCGCCGCCTAATACTGAAAAAGCGTAGCAGCTGCTTAAGAATGCCATCATTAACTTCTACAGCCAATAGATCGACAGGTCGCTGAATAGTTGCTTTAATGGCAAACATAATAAAAGCACCAACTATTGCTCCAATGACCGTTCTAAATAAATCAGCCGAGTGTAAAACGAGTGCATCATAGCCGATGCCAATAATTGTGAGGCTACACAAATAGGGAATTAATAGTAAAAAGGTGAAGACAAGTAAGACGTGACTTTTTTTCATAGATTAAACCTCATTTCTTACGTGTATTTTAACATATCAGCGCGGTACATGATATAATGTGACTACTTGAATTGTTATTTTAAGAAAGAGAGAAAAAATATGGCTAGCGACCCCGAAAAGGGTAATTTATTTCGACGTTTCAAAAATAAATTATCCCCTTCAAGTGATGAAGAAACAAAAGAGCATTTAATAAAAGAAATAAAAGCCTTACATGAATGCAATGAGATTAATGATAGCGAATTTTCTATGTTAACTGCAGTTTTGGATTTTCAAAGCAGAATGGTTCGTGAGGTAATGGTTCCACGAATTGATGCTTTTATGGTTGATTGCGGCGAAAGTTTTCAAGATAATCTTGATGAAATTTTACGCGAGCCATATTCACGCATTCCGGTTTATAAAAAGGATAAGGATAAAATTGTTGGGGTGATTCATATTCGAACAGTTTTACGTAAAGCGCGTGAAAAGGGCTTTGATAAGTTGGATTATGCTGACGTAATGAATCCACCTTTGTTTGCACCAGAAACAACAGATTTGAGTGAATTATTAGTTGAAATGCAACAAAGTCAGCAACAACTTGCTATTTTAACGGACGAGTATGGTGGCGTAGTTGGATTAGCTACAATTGAAGACTTAATTGAAGAAATAGTTGGCAATATTGATGATGAGGTTGATCGCGCTGAAGTATTATTTCAGCAAATTGCATCTAATAAGTACGTCATTTATGGCAAAATGTCACTTGATGAATTTAATGAGCAATTTGGAACAAATTTAGAAATGGAAAATGTTGATACAATTGCTGGCTTTGTTATCACCAAATTGGGTATTATTCCTGCTAAAGGTGAAAAACTATCAGTTAAACTTGATAATGGGATGATTTTGACCACTAGAAGAATGATGCGTTCAAGGTTAGCAACCGTTCTGTTGACCATACCAGAAAAAGAAGTACAAAAAGCAAAAAAGGAAGAAGAGCAGAGTAATTAATGAGTGAGGGACTTTTAGATAAAGTACAAAAAAGAAGAACATTTGCTATTATTTCACACCCTGATGCAGGTAAAACGACAATTACAGAGCAAATGCTTCTTTTTGGAGGAGTAATTCGTAATGCTGGTACCGTTAAAGCACGAAAAACGGGCCACTATGCGACTAGTGATTGGATGGAAATCGAAAAACAACGTGGTATTTCTGTTACTAGTTCTGTGATGCAATTTGAGTATCAAGGAAAAAGGATAAATATTCTCGATACTCCGGGACATGAAGATTTTTCAGAAGATACCTATCGGACCTTAATGGCAGTTGACTCTGCCGTTATGGTAATTGATTCGGCTAAGGGAATTGAACCTCAAACCAAAAAATTGTTTAAAGTCGTCAAGCAACGCGGCATTCCAATTTTTACTTTTATGAATAAGCTTGATCGCGATGGGCGCCCACCGCTCGACTTGATTGCTGAATTAGAAGACTTGTTAGGAATTGAGGGGGTGGCGATGAATTGGCCAATTGGCTCAGGTCAAACACTGCAAGGATTATATGATATAGCAAACAATCAGGTTGAATTATATCATCAAGCAGGGGCAAAACAATTCATTCCGTTAAATGAAGCGGGAACTTTACCGGCCAGTGAGCCAATGAGTCAAAATCCTCAGTTCCAAGACACTTTAGGTGAAATTGAATTAATTAAAGAAGCGGGAAATACTTTTGATCTTACTAAGATTATGGCTGGTGACCAGACCCCAGTATTTTTTGGCTCAGCCTTAACTAATTTTGGCGTGGAAACTTTTTTAAAGGGTTTTGTTAAATTAGCACCTGCCCCTGCAAGCCATGTGGTTAATCAGGATGAACGCTTGGAGGCAGATGATGCAGAATTTTCTGGCTTTGTATTTAAAATCCAAGCAAATATGAATCCACAGCATCGTGATCGAATAGCCTTTGTTAGAATCGGTAGTGGTGAGTTCAAAAAGGGACTCGATGTAACTTTAGCGCGAACTGATAAGCCAATTAGATTAAATAATGCGACTGAATTTATGTCTAGTGAGCGAGTTCAAGTTTCTGATGCTGTCGCTGGCGATATTGTTGGCTTATATGATACGGGTAATTTTCAAATTGGTGACAGTATTTATGCTGGTAAACGCAAGATAACGTATCCTGCCTTGCCAGAATTTACGCCAGAATTGTTTGTGCGTGTTACAGCTAAAAATGTGATGAAACAGAAGTCCTTTCATAAAGGAATGAACCAGTTGGTTCAAGAAGGAGCAATCCAGCTTTATCGTAATTACCAAACAGATGATTATATTTTAGGTGCAGTTGGTCAGTTACAATTTGAAGTTTTTAAATTTAGGATGAAGAATGAGTATAATTCTGAGATTGAAATGACTAATATTGGTCATCGTGTAGCTAAATGGATTGATCCTAGTCAATTGGATCCAGCAATGTCAAGTAGCCGTAACTTGCTTGTAAAGGATCGTTATGATCAACCTTTGTTTTTATTTGAAAATCAGTTTGCTGAAAGATTTTTCCAAGATAAATATCCAGATGTTAAATTGACTGAAAAATTATAGGTAAAAAGAACTTTCCTTGAAGTTAAAATGTTTTCATAAATTAACACTTTACAGTATGTAAAAAAATAAAAGTCTGGGAAAAACTATTTTCCCAGACCACCAAAAAGGGTTTGAACATAAATGTTCAAACCCTTTTTATATTAGTTTAAAGAGCTAGCTTCTTTTTAGACTCTTATTTATCAACGTGAATTTCAATTACTCTTTGATTTTTATCAGATATCAATGTATATGCTGGAGCTTCTTCTTTAATTAGTCGCTCAATAATAAAATTAACTTCTTCTTTACGAACGCGTCGGTTATGATTTTCCAAAACAATTTCGATTGCATCGTCACTTTCAGTATAGATAACAGAGGTATTGCCTAGGGAATAAACCTTGACATAATTGACGTTAGTTGTATTTAGTTGACTATGAACTAATTCACGATAACTATTGGTCACATCTATCAAATGCATGCTATTCACCCATTTCTTCTATTTTCACTATTTCTTTACTTTATTATAACGCTAATTTTCACTTTTTTCTTTAATATTTAATAAAAATATTATTTTTCTTCACTAATGACTATTTTTTGATTATCAACTTTGGCAAGTAATTTTTTAGCTGTTGGATGATCAAGTTTAAAATCAGCTACTTTATCTTCAATTTCTTCTTGGATTATTCTTCTAAGTGGGCGTGCCCCCATTGCTGGATTATATCCTTCTTGAACTAATTGCTCCTTAGCTTCGTCTGTAACGGTAATATTAATTCCTTGGTTTTTGACCATACCGTTAACTTCATCAAGCATTAAATTGACAATTTTAACTAAATCTTTAGTTGATAATTCGTTAAATTCAATTACATCGTCTAAGCGATTTAAAAATTCAGGTTTAAAGAATTCACTCATTGAATTACGGACAGAATCGGGTTTTTTTCCTGCGGTTTCAGCAGCAAAGCCCACACTGGCACGTTTAATTCCTTGACCTGCATTTGAAGTCATAATGATAATTGTATCCTTAAATGAAACTTGGCGTCCTTGTGAGTCAGTCAAGCGACCATCATCTAAAATTTGTAAGAATAAATTCATTACAGATGGATCAGCCTTTTCAATTTCATCTAGCAAGATCAAACTGTATGGATTACGCCGAACCTGTTCAGTTAATTGACCAGCTTCTTCATAGCCAACATAACCCGGTGCAGAACCAATTAATTTAGAAACTGAATAGGATTCCATAAATTCTGACATATCAAATCTAATCATGGCATTTTCTGAACCAAACATTTGCTTAGCTAATTGCTTTGCTAGCTCTGTTTTACCAACTCCAGTTGGCCCAACGAAAAGAAATGAGCCAATTGGACGACCCGATTTGTTAAAGCCAATTCGATTACGGCGAATAGCTCGCGCCAACTTATCAACAGCTTCATCTTGGCCAATAACATGTGACTTCAAATTTGTAGCCAAGTTTTGCAATTGATTTTCTTCTTGCTTTTGTAATTCGCCTACCGGGATACTTGTTTTTTCTTCTACAATTTTATCCATTATTTTATTTGTAATAATAGGTGACTTATCCGGATCAACGTTTTGATTTTTCATTTTATTATATTTTTCAATTTGATCACGGTAATAAGCGGCTTTTTCATAGTCTTCGTTTTTAAGCGATTCCTGTTTAAGTTGTTGTGCAGCTTCAATACGTTCTTTAATTTTGTCCTTGTCTACATAAGGGATTGTTAGATTCATACGCGAACCAGCTTCATCAAGTAGGTCAATTGCTTTATCTGGTAAAAAGCGATCTTGAATATAGCGTTCAGATAATTCAGCTGCAGCCTGAATAGCATCATCTGTATATTGTACATGATGATAATCTTCATAACGCTTTTTAATTCCTTGGAGAATGCGAATTGTTTCTTTAACAGAGGGTTCTTTTACATCAACTGGTTGAAATCTTCGAGCTAAGGCTGAATCTTTCTCAATTTCACGATATTCTTTGAGAGTAGTTGCTCCCACTAATTGTAAATCACCACGGGCGAGGGCCGGTTTAATAATATTACCAGCGTCCATTCCCCCTTCAGCGTTTCCTGCACCAACAATCTCATGAATTTCATCAATAAAAAGAATAATGTCATCTTGATTTTGTAATTCATTAATCAGTTGTTGCATACGTTGTTCAAATTGTCCACGAATTCCGGTCCCTTGAACTAAAGAAACCACATTTAATGAAACAATTCTTTTGTCTTGTAATTTAGCTGGGACAGATCCGTCAACAATTTGTTGAGCTAATCCTTCAACTACTGCAGTTTTACCTACACCAGCCTCGCCAATTAAGACAGGGTTATTCTTAGTTCTTCTATTTAGAATTTCAATTACACGAGCGATTTCTTGGTCACGACCAATCACTGGATCGATTTTGCCCTTTCGAGCTAAATCAGTTAAATCAGTTCCATACTGATCTAAAAGTGACCGCTTACCGCCATTATTGCCAACTGAAGTCCCACCATTATTATTCATTTGTGAATCATCGGCATTACCACCATTATTGAATGGATTATTAAAATCACCGAAAAAGCTATTATTGTTATTGCTCATATTAATATTTCCTTGTTGTTCAAGTTCTTGATAACATTGACCACATAAATTGATTTCGCGACTTTCACCATTTACCTGAGCAAAGAGGTGAATGGAAGCAGGTCGTTTATGACAGTTTTGACAAAGCAATTATATTACCGCCTTTCGCTTTGATTCATCTTTCCCTAAATTATATAATTAGCACTCTTAATAATCAAGTGCTAAACATAAAAGCTTGGTGGTCGGATGTAGGTACAATATGTTAAAATGTAGATAAGCAAAGTAGTCAAAAATTTGCTAAATTTATCTAGATTATTATTAATTTGAAAGAAACGGTGGTATATTTGGATTATCAAAAAATTCTTGAGCAGTTAGCTAGCGGTGAACTTGATTCATATCAAGTTCACCCAAAAGAAGCCTTTGCTTTCCAAGCTGCTTTAAGATCTTTTGGGAAAAGACAAAATATAACTGGTAAGGCACTCCGTGGAGGTCAAATAATTTACATGCAAAAGAATACACAAGTTTAATGATGTAAACTGTTACATTAATGTTGTCTATTTTGCAAAAAAATGATAGTCTAAGTACACGAATAGGTATTTACTACCGGTTTTATTTTTTTGAATTCAAAGGAGATATTATAATGGAAAAACGCGATTTTCATGTTATTGCAGAAACAGGTATTCATGCTCGTCCTGCTACCTTGTTAGTACAAGCTGCTTCTAAGTTTGGTTCAGACATCAACTTGGAATACAATGGCAAATCAGTTAATTTGAAGTCAATCATGGGTGTTATGTCACTTGGTGTTGGCAAAAATGCTGATGTTTCAATTAGTGCTGATGGTGATGACGAAAAGGATGCTATTGAAGCTATTTCTGAAACAATGAAAAAAGAAGGCTTAGCTGAATAATGACCAAGACATTAAAAGGAATTGCTGCAAGTGATGGTATTGCTGTAGCACCAGCTTATCTCTTGGTAGAACCGGATCTTTCATTTTCAAAGGCTAATGTCAGCGATGTTGAAGGTGAACTAGCTCGCTATCACGAAGCAATTAAGGTTTCAACTGCTGAAGTTGAAAAGATTCGTGATAGTGCTAAAACAAGCTTGGGAGAAGAAGAAGCACAAGTTTTTGAAGCTCACTTGATGATTTTAAATGATCCTGAATTTACTGGTGCAATCGAAACCGAAATTAAGGAACAAAAAATTAATAGTGAAGCTGCACTTGATGAAACTGCTCAAAAATTTATTACAATTTTTGAAGGTATGACTGATAACGAATATATGCAGCAACGTGCTGCCGATGTTCGTGATGTTTCTAAGCGAATTATGGCTCACTTATTAGGAAAAGAATTACCTAATCCGGCAACGATTGACCATGAAGTGGTTGTCGTAGCTCATGATTTGACGCCAAGTGATACTGCTCAACTAAATAAAAACTTTGTTAAAGGTTTCGTTACTGATATTGGTGGGCGGACGGCGCACTCAGCAATTATGGCTCGTTCGCTTGAATTGCCAGCTGTTGTTGGTACTGAATCAATCACTGCTGATGTTGAAAATGGTCAAAATATAGCTGTTGATGGATTAAATGGTGATGTAGTAATTGAACCAGATGCTGACCAAATAGCAGCCTATCAGCAAAAAAGTGAAGCGTTCTTGGCGCAAAAAGCTGAATGGGAAAAATTGAAAAATGAACCATCAGTTACTGCTGATAACAAGAAGTTTATTATTGCTGCTAATATTGGTACACCTAATGACATGCAAGGTGTAAATGATAACGGTGCTGAAGCCATCGGACTATATCGTACTGAATTTTTATATATGGATTCGAAAAATTTTCCAACTGAAGAAGAGCAATTCGAAGCCTATAAAGAAGTTATCGAAGGTATGAATGGTAAGCAAGTTATTATTAGAACCATGGATATTGGTGGTGACAAACACCTTGATTATTGGGACTTACCCGAAGAAATGAATCCATTCCTCGGTGTACGAGCAATCAGATTATCTTTACAAAATGAAGAAATTTTCAGAACACAACTACGTGCATTATTGCGGGCTTCGGCTTATGGAAAATTGGGAATCATGTTCCCGATGATTGGTACTCTAGGTGAATTGCGCAAGGCTAAGTCGATTTTAGCTACTGAAAAAGATAAATTGACAGCAGCAGGCATTAAAGTTGGCTCTGACTTGCAAGTCGGAATGATGATTGAAATACCAGCTGCGGCGGTAATGGCTGATCAATTTGCCAAAGAAGTTGATTTCTTCTCAATTGGTACCAATGATTTAATTCAATATTCGATGGCTGCTGATCGTGGTAATGATAATGTTTCTTATTTGTATCAACCAGCCAATCCAGCCGTATTACGCTTAATTAAGCACACTATAGATGCTGCCCATGAAAATAATATATGGTGTGGTATGTGTGGTGAAGCAGCTGGCGATAATATCATGTTCCCAATTTTACTTTCAATGGGACTTGATGAGTATTCAATGAGTGCCACATCAATTTTACGAATTAGAAGTTTAATGAAGAAGCTGAATACTGAAGATATTAAAGATTTGGCCAATCAGGCGTGCTTTGTATCGGAAACGGCGGAAGACAATGAGAAGTTAGTCAATGATTTAATGTCAAAGTTAACTAATTAAATAAAAAATATAAAAGAGTATTAATATCATTAATACTCTTTTATTATATCTTAACGTTTTCTTGATAAAAAAGTCACAGATTATTCATCTTTGTAATTTAATATAAAGATATGGTTAGTATACAAGATATTACTTACAAAAAAGAAGTGTTATGTTATACTAAAGAGGTAAAAGAAATCGTATTGTTCAAAGGAGCGTGAAATATATGGTGAATTTATATATATCTCCGAGTTGTACCTCGTGTCGTAAAGCAAAGGCTTGGTTGAAAAAACATGATATTGCTTTTAAAGAAAGAAATATTTTTTCAGAGCCACTTACGAAAGAGGAACTTATTCAAATATTACGAATGACTGAGAATGGTACCGAAGAAATTATCTCTACACGTTCAAGAGCTTTTCAACAGTTAAAGATTAATCTTGATGATCTATCAATTGATCAGTTGCTTAATTTAGTTGAAAAAAATCCTAGTTTGTTAAGACGTCCGATTATTATGGATGATCGTCGCTTACAAGTTGGTTATAATGAAGATGAAATTAGGCGGTTTTTACCGCGTAAAGTTCGTCGGCTCGAACTTGAAGAAATGCAAAAAATCGCTGACATATAATTAATGCAAAAATTTAAATAAAAGCGTTGGTATTTAAACTAACGCTTTTATTTTAGTTATAAAATAAGCTACAATAGATAAAAGGATTCGATGGAGGTGAGAATTCATGCAAGTAAAACGTATTAATGAAAACACGATTCGAGTACGAATAGATAAAAATGAATTGTCCAAGCGTGGGCTTAAGGTATTGGATTTATTAGGGGATAAAAATAAAATTCAGCAATTCTTTTATTCAATTTTAGAAGAAATTGATAATGACCATTCATTTAGTCAAGATGCCCCGGTCACTTTTCAAGTAATGCCCAATAATGGTGGCTTAGATCTATTAATAACGAAAGTGACAAAGCAAGATCGTGCAGAGTTGTCACAATTATTTGATAGCGATTTAAAAAATGATAATCCGGTCTTAAATAAAGCTTTTGAAGATTTAGAATCAGATGCTGCTGACGACGATGAAAATAATTTTACTGATGAACAGCGACAAAAAGACGATGAAAATTCGCCTTTATCAGAATTAGCTAGTTCACTTAAACCAAAAACTAAAAAGTCAGATCAGCAATTACATAAGCGGCAAGCTTATAGCTTTAGTGATCTTAATCAGGTAACTGAACTAGCAGAAAGTGTGCCAGAACAAATGCTTCTTTCGAGTCTTTATTTTGAGCGCGAGTACTTTTATTTGGATTTAGCTTTTAAAGATGATGATTTTAATGAATTGAAGCCAGCAGAAGTTTGGTCAATTGCAAATGAATATGGTGTTAAGGTACGTCCTAATAAAATGGCACGTATCAGAACAACAGGTAAATGTTTAATTAAGCAAGATGCACTTGAAATTTTAAAACATTATTTCAGTCATAGTAAAAATTAATAAAAGTAGGGGAGGTTAAGGTCAACTTAACCTTTTTTGCGTACATAATTTTGGGTGATTTTTTTGTATGCAGCTTTGTTAAACAATCAGTTAGTATTGGCGGTGACTGAGGCACAAAGTCAGTCAAAAATGTTAGCTAAAAATAATTATATTTGTCCGCAGTGTAAACAAAGAGTTAAATTGGTAATTAAAGAAAAATCGGCTTACTTTAAACATTTTCCTAGTAATAATAATTTAAGCGGGGAAAAAGAAGAACATGCCTTAAGTAAGGCTATATTAAAAAATGCACTTTTAGAGTCAAAATTTAGTGCGCAAACAGAAATTAGTTTGGCTAACGGGCAATTACGAGCCGATATTTTAGTGAATTCAAAACTGGCCTTTGAAATTCAGTGTGCACCATTGAGTAAAGTAGAATTTACAAAAAGGCATAATTTATATAAAAATATTGGGGTTGCAGATATTTGGATTGTTGGTGAGCGTCATTATTTATTACAAGAAATAAAAAAGTCACAACTTATTTTTTTTCGTAAAAACAAGTTGTGGCATGACTATTATTTAGAAATTGTGCCCAAGCAAAAAATACTACGGCTAAAATATAATGTTCAGCTTGAACCAATTACAAGCAAAGTTCACTATCAAACAAAGAATTTTGTTATTAATTCTCATGGCTTAGCTAAATTATGGCATTTTAAGCCGATACTGAAACAATATTGCGTTGATCCTAGAACACAAAAAAATTATTTACAATTGCAATTAACACAAAAAACTATTAAAGGTATGAAAATCGCTAATCAATTATATCAACGCAACCTTACCATTGATGAATTACCACCAACCGTATTTACTAATTTTCGTAAAGTTAATAGTTGTGATAATGTTATTACTTTTTTACATCAAATGTAGATGATTAGTTGGCAGATATCCTGGTTCCTCGTTAAGTCGATAATCGTTTTTAAAAAGGGTAATTAATTTATCGTGAGCAACTGTTCCTTCTATTAAGATACCATTATAATTACCATTTTCATTAAAAATAATTGTTGTGGGAATATTGCGTACATTGAACTTTTTAACAAGTTCTTTATCTTGTTGAATTGAATCTTTGATATATTTATCTATCTTAGGGTTATTGATACGATTAAAGTCTAGATTTAAATCTAATGTTATTTTTTTAGGTAAATCAGTAGAATAATTATTGAAATTTCTACTGATTGCCTTTTGTAAACTGATTAAATATAATCTTGCTTTTTTGTTACCATATTCAAATCTTATTGCATGATAATAGCGTAAAGCTTGATGCGAAGCAACTGTGTACTGTGGAATATCATTTACCTTTTGACCTTCTTTTTTTCTTCGTATAATATCATCTCTAGCAACCATAGTATTAGTTATAGGGATAAAATGGAACGAAGTATTAAGGTTGAGTTCATCGATCGCTTCTTTAATCAGAATCTCTGTGTCGTAGCAATAGATACCTATAGGATTTACAAAGAGAAAAATCTCGAACATAATCAGGTCCTCCATAATTGTCTGTGCAATTATTAATCTAACAATATCTATCCTCCGAAAAATATACTAACATAGTCATATTCTAGCACGATGCTCGAAAGCCCGCTTAATTTTTGCTTGGTTTGTATTAGCTGGGCTTTGCTTAATTACATACTCCTTTTTTAGTAAATTTAAAACGTCGCTAATTAATGAAATTTTAGGGTTCTCGATTTCAAGTTCATAATCTTCGTAACCATCAGGATAAACAGTGTCATCAAAAGTTAGCTCGCAATTTTTGGGTCCGTAAGCTAAAATTCGATGAGTTTTACTAAAAGTTTGCAAATATAATTCACAATTTTGTCCCAAATGTTCAATAAGAAAATGACCACCAGTTTTACCAAAAGTAACAGGAATGTGCTGTTGGCCGCTGTTAATCATTTCTTGTGCTTCAGTTAAAGTTAAAGTATCAGTAAGTTCAGTTGCTGCATGAAAATTAGTTTGTTTAGCAATTTTACTTGGTATCTTTAAAGTTTGTTCGGCATAATTGTTAAAAATACGAATACGACAGCTTATTTGCATGTTTTTAAGTGAGCTATCTGCAGTATCAAAATAATAATTTTCTTGGTCAAAATTACTTTTTATTGTAAAATTATCGCAAAGTTGTTGATAAGTTTTTTGAGGTAGGATAATTTTAGCTTCAATTTCGCTATTTTTTGCCATCTGAAGTTACTCCAATCTTTAGCCAAGTTTATAATTCAGAATATTATATTTTTTAATTTAAAATTCAGCCATGAGAAGGCTTACCTTAAAATTATACTCCTTAATTGCTGTATAGTCTTGCTTTGGATAGAAATAGCACGTATTCATTGATAAAAGGAATTGTTAACTATTTTGCGCTATTTTGCCCATATTAGTCAAAAAATAGGTTTGACAATGTTTGCTTTTTGTAGTTTATAAGCTAAAAGAAAGTTGCTCTGATAGTATTGATATATAATTTATAAAATAATTAAATTACTAAATTTCTAATAAATAAAAAATATTTTTTATTAAAATTAATCTAATATAATTAATATGCATAATTCATAAAAAAAACTTAAATCAGTAGTAAGCTTAAAGGCATGAAATTGCTATCATCAGTTTTGTGTTAAAATATAGATGCTGTTTAAGAAGGGGATTATTTCTATGAATATTGATTGGGAAAATTTTTTATGGCCTTATGATGAGGCTGTGCGTGAGTTAAAAATAAAATTTCGTTCCCTTAGACAGAGTTTTTTAACTGAAAGAGAACATTCACCAATAGAATTTGTAGTTGGTCGCGTAAAATCGGTTGATTCTATTAAAGAAAAAATGCAACGGCGTGTTATTAGTCCAGAAGTAATTGAAACGGACATGCAGGACATTGCTGGTATTAGGATTGTTTGTCAGTTTGTTGACGATATTTATAAAGTTGTAGATTTGATTCATGCACGTGATGATATGGAAGTAGTTGAAGAAAGAGATTATGTCAAAAACGCTAAGTCATCTGGCTATCGTTCATATCATATGGTAATTTCTTACACTATTTATTTACCAGAAGGATCAAAAAAATTACTTGCTGAAATACAAATTAGAACATTGGCAATGAATTTTTGGGCAACCGTTGAACATACCCTGAACTACAAATATCAGGGTTCATATCCAAAAGATATTTCTAAACGGTTAAAGTCGACTGCGGAAACGGCTTATAAGCTTGATGAGGAGATGTCGTTCATTAAAGATGAGGTACAAGAAGCGCAAAAAGTTTTTACCAAGAATAAAGGTAAGGAAAATTAATGAGGATAGCAATTGCCCACAATAATAATGATGAAACTTTACAGGTAGTAGCAAGACTTAAGTCACTTCTTGCTACTAAAAACGATGTGGTTTTTGATGCAAAGTATCCTGATGTGGTTATAACAGTTGGCGGAGATGGGACTTTAATTAACGCTTTTCATCGCTATGAAAGCCAAATTAGCTCAATTAGATTTATCGGTATTCATACGGGACATTTAGGCTTTTATACAGATTGGCGAAGTGTCGATGTTGATAAGATGGTAGATGCGCTTTTTTTGCGTGAGCCCGAATCTGCTAAGTATCCCTTACTTGAAGTAGAACTAGTCACGGAAGCCGGAGATACCAAACATTATTTAGCCTTGAATGAGTCAGCTGTTAAACGAATATCGCATACCTTGGAAGCTAATATTTATATTGACGATCAACTTTTTGAAAACTTTCGTGGTGATGGGTTGTGTATTTCAACGCCAACAGGGTCCACTGGGTATAACAAATCGTTAGGTGGAGCCGTTATTCACCCACAACTTAAGGCTTTACAAATGGCAGAAATTGCTTCGATTAATAATCGGGTTTTTAGAACATTATCTTCCCCAATAGTCATTGCACCTGAGCAATGGATTACAATTGTACCTAAAGCTGATCATTTTGTAATGACAATTGATGGTAGTCAAATTAATGTGCGCAATGCTAAGAAAATTAATTATCGTATTTCTAATAAAGTGATTAGATTTGATCGCTTTGGGCATACATATTTTTGGACGCGGGTACAAAATGCCTTTATTGGTGATAAAGATGACGATTTTTAAAGTAATAGTTGCAACTGATAAGCCCATATCTTTGGGCTCATTTTTAGAAAAAAGTGGCTTTTCAAAGCAAGCAATTAATAATGCCAAGAACTTAGGGGGTTGGCTATTAGTTAATCACAAAAAGCGTTATACAAATTATCTGGTTCGTTCTGGGGATGAAGTTATTTTTATACCTGGTAAAGAACCCGCTAATTTGTGGTTAAAACCATCGAATAAGCCATTGAATATTATTAAAGAAACTGAAAACTACTTAGTAATTAATAAGCCAGCTAGCTTACTGTCAATACCATCTCGCTATGATGATAATGCTATTGTTAACCGAGTCCTAGGTTACTTTGCTAGAAATAAGTTAACCGAAGTAAAGCCACATATAATTACTAGACTTGATCGTGATACTTCGGGTTTGGTACTTGTAGGCAAGAATGCAATCGCTCATGGTCGTTTTAGCAAAATTAGTAAAGCTGATTTCGTCAAAAAATATCATGCAATTGTTCATGGCAACTTTAGCCAAAATGAATTAGAGGGTATGATTGATTTGCCAATCGGTCGTATGAATAAAGCTATTAAGCGAACCATTGATGTAAAAGGCAAAAAGGCAGTGACTGCTTATCGGGTTATTGACCAAATTCCAGACATGAGTTTAGTAGAACTTCGTCTCTATACAGGGCGAACACATCAAATTCGACTTCATATGCAAGCAATTGGTCATCCTTTATATGGGGATCCATTATACGGTATTAAGGATGAATTTAAGCGGCAAGCATTAAACTGCTTTTACTTAGCCTTTCCAGATCCCTTTGACAAAAACGAATTAGTTAAAGTAGAAATTGCAGATGCGGCGGATATGCAAAAATTGTGGCAGGAACGTAAATTTTTATCTCTAACATAAAAAACGGTATTAGAACAATACCGTTTTTTTATTATTCATCGAAAAGAACACATGTTCCTTCTGGAATATAAATATTTTTTTGAATAGGGGTCAAGCAACCATTTTCTGCGTTACGGGTATACAGTGTGGCATTATCTGTATTTTGATTAGTTACTACAAGTAATTTTTGATCATTGTCCCAATTAAAATCACGAGGGAACTCACCAAAAGTTGAAATTCGTTGCCGTAATTCTAAAGTATGATCTGCTTTCACTGAAAAAACAGTAATCGAATCGTGTCCTCGATTTGAAACATAGATAAATTTTCCATCATTGCTCATTCTGATTGCCGCAGCACCATTATGTTCTGAATAATCGGTCGGAATTGTGGAATAAGTTGCGATATTTTCGAAGGACCAGTTTTTTTCGTCTAATTTAACTACGTTAATTTTACTTGCTAGTTCGCCTACAACATAAAAATACTGCCCATCAGGACTAAAGACTAAATGACGAGTACCAAATCCTGCTTCATTTTGATATTTGGCTAGATGCTTTAGCTGATTATTTTCTAAACTATAAAAATCAACACAATCATTGCCTAAATCGCAACTAACTAAATTTTTTTGCGGTGTTTGATCAAAAAAGTGTGGATGTGGACCATCAACTTGTTCGGGACGGGGTCCTAGGGAATCAGCAGTATGAGTAAGAGAAGCCAATAATTTTAAAGTACCATTACTGTCGTAAGAAAACATCGCTAAGAGACCAGTATGGTAATTTGCTGAATATAAAAGCTTACTTTCTCGGTTAATGCCAATATATGCAGGTGAAGATCCAGTAGTTAAGTATGAATCTTTTTCGAGATACTTACCTTTGAGCAATTGAAAAGAACTAATTCCGCCTTGGTTACCAGCATTATTGATAGTAAAAAGTAAATCATTATCTTGGACAAAGTAAGTTGGACCACCAATCTTAATTATTTCTTTAGCTGAGCCAACTTCTGGCTGGGAATTTTCGTTAGAATTGGCTAGGGGTAGTTCATAAATACCTGTCGCCTTTTTCTTAGTGTAACCGCCAATTAATAATTTCATTTGTGAGCCTCCCAAATTTAATATTCCTAAATTTAATATCCATATTAAGTATAGCATGCTAAATTGGCGGATGAGTTTATAATCAGGTAAATATTTAAAAAAATGTTAGAGTATATAGTTAGCTTTATTAATAAAAATGAAACTTATAACTAAGGGGTGGATTTGTAATGGAACAGAATAAAATTCGTAAACTTTATGCTCAGAATAAAATTTCGGAAGTTTTTTTAAATTTGAAATCTGCTGATGTTGGGTTGACTTCAACAGAAGCTAATAATAGATTAAAAAAGTATGGCTTAAATGAAATAAAAAAACCACAAGAAGAATCAGAGTGGAAATCTTTTTTAAAAAATTTTATTAGTATGATGGCCATTTTACTATGGATATCAGGTGCAATTGCCATATTAAGTGGTACTTTGGAATTAGGAATTGCTATTTGGCTAGTTAATATTATTAATGGATTATTTAGTTTTTGGCAGGAACGAGCAGCTAAAAAAGCCACAAATGCCTTAAATAATATGCTGCCCAGCTATGTGCAGGTGATTCGCAATGGTAAAAAGGTTCAGCTTGATGCCAAAAAATTAGTCCCAGGTGATGTTTTTATTCTGCAAGCTGGCAATACCATTCCGGCTGATGCCCGTATAATTTCTGCTAGCTCTTTACAAGTGGACCAGAGTGCCTTAAATGGTGAGTCAACGACAGAATCAAAATCAGTTGAGTATGCACCAGGAGAAGGAAAATATGCTGAAACTAATTTGGTCTATTCTGGAACTTCTGTTGCTGCTGGAACGGCAAGAGCGATTGCTTTTGCTACGGGAATGGAGACAGAATTTGGTAAAATTGCTCAATTAACTCAAAAACAAAGAAAGGTTGATAGTCCCTTAACTAAAGAACTTAATCGGTTGACTAAACAATTATCAATGATTGCTGTATCGATTGGATTATTGTTTTTATTGGCCGCTATTTTTTTGGTCAAATATCCTTTTGCCAAAGCCTTTGTTTTTGCATTGGGCATGGTAGTGGCCTTTATTCCAGAAGGGTTATTACCGACTGTTACTTTGAGTTTGGCGCAAGGTGTAAAGCGAATGGCAAAAAAACATGCCTTAGTTAAAGAACTTAATTCAGTGGAAACCTTGGGTGAGACGACCGTTATTTGTTCAGATAAAACTGGTACTTTAACCCAAAATCAAATGACAATCCATTATATTTGGACACCTAAAAATGAATATCGGGTAACTGGCAACGGTTATGTAAACAATGGGCAGATAGAATTAAATAAAAAGCAATTATGGTATGATGAGAATCCAGATTTACAAAAATTGGTTGAAATTGCGGCGCTAGATAATGATACTTCAGTTGAGCAGACTAAAATGAAGGGTGCCAAACCCAAAATACTAGGCACACCTACAGAAGCAGCTTTAGTTATTATGGCTGAAAAGGGAGGCTTTGATCGATCAAAAGTAATTATCAAATATCCTAGATTGTCTGAATTACCATTTGATTCTGAGCGCAAACGCATGTCAACAATTCATCGCTGGAATGATCAACAATTCATTATATTTACTAAAGGTTCATTTAGTGATGTTATTAAGCAGTGTGATCAAATTCAAATTGATGGTCAACTCCAACCAATGACTCCTAGTCAGCAGCAAGCAGCTGCTAATCACAATGCTCAATATGCACTAAAAGGTTTGCGCAGTATGGCAATGGCTTATCGGATTGTTGATAAAGATAGTATAGATATTAATAAGGTGACTGCTACGACTATTGAGCAACACTTAATCTTTGTTGGTTTAACGACGATGAGTGATCCACCAAGGCCAGAAATTTATAATGCAATTAAGCGTTGTCATGAAGCAAAAATAAAGATTATTATGGTAACAGGTGATTCAAAATTAACGGCTAAGTCGGTTGCGGTTCAAATAGGACTAACTACTAATCAAGCACGGGTTATTTCAGGTGATGAACTTGAAAAAATGAGCAAGCATGAATTGAGTGCAGCACTAAAAGGAGAAGTTATTTTTGCGCGTGTGGCACCAGAACAAAAATATAAAGTTGTAAAAACTTTACAACAAAATGGTGAAATAGTAGCCTCTACTGGAGATGGTGTGAATGATGCACCAGCATTAAAACAAGCCGATATTGGAATAGCAATGGGGATGACAGGGACCGATGTAGCTAAAAATGCTGCAAATATTATTTTGACAGATGATAATTTTGCTTCAATTGTAGCCGCGATTGAAGAAGGAAGAGCTGTATATAGTAATATTCGAAAATTTTTAACTTATATACTCACCTCAAATGTACCTGAGGCCTTTCCCTCAATTTTATTCTTGTTGTCTGGTGGCATAATACCTTTACCCATGACGGTAATGCAAATTCTAACAGTTGATCTAGGTACAGATATGTTACCTGCTTTAGGATTAGGAGGAGAAGCTGTCGATTCTGATGTAATGAAACAGGCACCTAGAAATCGTAAAGAACATTTACTTAATAAAACGGTAATTGCTAAAGCTTTTCTTTGGTATGGGTTTATTTCAAGCATGATCTCAATTGGTGCTTATTTTTTAGTTAATTTGAAAAATGGTTGGCCTAGAATTCCCTTAGCTAGTAATGGAGAAGTTTATCTAAGAGCAACGACAATGGTCTTGGGGACAATTATTTTTACTCAAATTGCCAACGTTTTGAATTGTCGAACGAATCGTATTTCAATTTTTAAAAAGGGCTTATTTAGTAATACTGGTATTTGGTATGGAATTATTTTTGAAATCCTTTTATTCTTAATTTTGACGATAACTCCAGGGTTACAACAATTATTTAATACGACTAATTTATTAATGACTGATTGGCTATTTCTCTTTTGTTTACCAATTCCGTTAGTTTTACTTGATGAATTAAAAAAATGGATACTCTATCGTAAGAAGTAAATAGGATCCTAGAAAGCCACTTATATATTAGTTAAGCGGTTTTTATTATGCTAGAATTAGAAGTTAAGGAGTGTAAAAAATGAAATGGACTGCAACAATTAAGAAAATTGGCCCAGAAGCTCTTACAACTGAGGGCAATATGATAATATTATTTGGTGAAAATGTTGCAACTGAATTATTTGATGTATCAGTTATTCAAAAATTTAGTACAGCTACACCAAGCGAAGATTTTGTTTTCCAAAAAGGGGACAAGATTACGATTGACAATCAGACCTATGTGGCTGATTATGTGGGCACAATGGTTGAAAATAATATGAGAACTTTAGAACAGGTAACTTTGTGCTTTGATAAAAAAAGTGACGATAATCCTTTAGCTAATGCTATTCATTTTACTTTTGCCAATAATCAGAGTATGCCTAAATTTAAGGTAAATGAAAGCATTGAATACGAGCATATTTGATGGGGTAAATTAAATGGACTACGAGAAAAAATATAAGAAATCAACGATTATGCAAAAATGGTTTTCGAATAACCGCTTTAGCGTAGCATTATTAAACATTTTATTATTCTTTTTGGTAATTTGGATGTTTAATAAAATTTCTTTTATATTAAATCCAGCTAAAGTATTTGTAAGTGCGATTTTACCACCACTGCTGTTGGCATTAATTCAATTTTATATTATGAATCCGTTAGTTGACTTTTTGGAGCGTAAGTTTAAAGTGCCGCGGATTGCTACTATTATTGGTTTGTTTGCATTAGTTACGGTTTTACTTATCTGGATTGTCAATACGCTTTTGCCAATTGTTCAAGGGCAGATCGACTCTTTAATTAAACATTGGCCTAGTATTTGGAAAGATGCCACAATGGTGGTTCAGAACACTTTAAATGATCCGCATTTAAATAGTGTGAGAAATGACTTAAATGATGCTCTTACTAGGGCTCAAAACATGATTTTTAAATCAGGTAGGAACACTATTGATACTGCTATGAATAATATTTCGTCTGCGATTAGTATTGTAACAATTATTTTCATGACAGTTTTAACAGCACCGTTTATTTTATTTTTTATGCTGAAAGATGCACACCATTTACGCCCATACATTACCCAATTTGCCCCTTATCGGTGGCAAAAAAGTTTTAGTCAGTTACTTTATGATATTAATACAGCTCTTGCCTCATATATTCGTGGACAAATTACCGTTGCCTTTTGGGTGGGAGTAATGTTTGCTATTGGATACAGTATGGTAGGTTTGGAGTATGGAATCGCGTTAGCAGTATTGAGTGCTTTTTTGAATTTGATTCCCTATTTTGGGACATTTATTGCTTTTGTGCCAGCAATTGTAATTGCGATTATGATGTCAATGCCAATGGTTATTAAAGTATTGATTGTTTTTGTAATTGAACAAACCATTGAGTCTAGAATTATTAGCCCCTTAGTTATGGGCAATAAAATGGCGATGCATCCGGTTACTACAATTCTACTTTTGATAGGTTCTAGTGCAGTTTGGGGGCTATGGGGAGTTATTTTTGGTATTCCAATTTATGCAATTTTAAAAATTATTACTATGCGGGTGTACAATTATTACCGTAAAGTTTCTCAAGTATTTGAGGAAGATGAAAGTACATCTTTGTCTTCGTTTAATCAGCAAAAGGTTAAAAAGTGACAAAGAGTTAGAACTGTGTGGTTGTGTTGCCACACTTTTTGATTAAGGAGAAAAAATGACCAATCACGTTGTTTTATATGAACCACTGATGCCAGCTAATACCGGTAATATTGCTCGAACTTGTGCCGGGTCTAATGCAGTGCTTGATTTAATTGAACCACTTGGATTTCAATTTGATAATAAAAAAATGAAGCGAGCGGGGTTAGACTATTGGGACAAGGTTGATGTTCGTTTGCATGATGATTTAGATGCATTTTTACAAAAATTAGGACCAAACGATGAAATTTATCTTATTTCAAAATTTTCATCTAAAAATTATGCTGAGGTTGATTATACTGATTCAAATAAAAATTATTATTTTATTTTTGGTAAAGAAACAACGGGATTACCTGAAACCTTTATGCGTGAATACCAAGAAAGAAACTTACGTATTCCAATGTCAGATAATATTCGGTGCTATAATTTGGCTAATTCAGTTGCAATTGTTTTGCTTGAGTCGTTGCGGCAACAGGGTTTTCCTAACATGGAAATAACACATCATTATGCAAATGATAAGTTAAAAGATAATTATAATCGGCCACAACGTTATGAGCGTAATTTAAAGGGAGAGTAAAAATGGATTATAGTAAAGAAACACCAATATTAGTTAAAAATTTTCACTACGATATCAATGAAGAATTACAAACTAAGAACCAAGTAAATTTTGGTTTGAAGGAAGTAGAAAAACAAAATGAGGACGGTTCAGTTGATGAGGGTAGGGAAGGAAAATATTTTGATGTAACTGTCATTTTTGAAGTTGCCCCTGCTCCGGGTCAATTTACTGTTAGTGGGATGATTAGTCAAATTGTCCAAATTAAAGATTATTTTGGTGATGGGAGTGATTTAGCTAAGACAGATTATCAATTGCTAAGTCGACCTTTGATCGAATATATTGAAACACTAACTTATGAAGTTACTCAAATTACACTCGATGAACCAGTTAATTTGAACTTCCAGGCCAATTTTTAATGCTGATTAGGTGAAAAGATGCCTAAGAAAAAAAGAAAAACAACTAAGGCACGTAAGAAGGTCCAGAAAACAGACATGACTTGGGCTATTGTGGGGCTCATTCAGCTGATTATTGCTATTACTGCTTTTACTAAATTTGGTAATTTAGGCAAACAGGTTGCTAATCTTTTTCGTCTATTTGTAGGTGATTCTTATTTACTTATAGCAGGGATATGCATTGTTTTCGGTTTGGTTATGCTGATTTATAATAGGCCAATGCATTTTAAATTTAAAAGAAGTTGTGGCCTGTTTTTAGCAATTCTGGGTTTTTTACTGGTGCAAAGTAGTAATTATTTTGCGCATGAATTGGTCAATAATGCTTTTATGAATGTTTTTTGGTATGAGATGCAGGCAGAGTTTATGCGTGTTTCAATTACCAAATCTGTTGGTGGAGGCATAATTGGAGCAATGTGTTACCAATTTCTTTATCCGCTTTTTGGGCACATTGGAATAAAAATCATTGCAATTTTATTCATTCCAATTGGAATTTTAATGTTTTTTGATATTAAATTTGCGGATATTATCCGAAAGTTTCAGCTTTTTAGTCAACTCTTTATCAGTAAAAATAAAGAAGCAAGTTCTAAAATAAAAAATCAATATAATATTATCCGCACTAAGCAAGTAGAAAGACGAGAAAATAAAAAAGTACAAGATTTAGCCGATCCTTTAGCTGAAGAGCCATTGGAGTTTCCGAATGTGACTGATTTTAATGAGCAAACAGAAAAAAATGATGATAGTCAAAATGACGATGAAACTGAAATAAGTGAATCTTCTGCGACTGCTGAATCAAATTCTGCTATCGAAGAAGAAAAATTTGAACCACCAATTCAAATTGCAAGTGAAAATGATGAAAAGGCAAATTCTCCTCTAGAAGAAACTGATTTGCCGCGACCGCATTCTTTCGTTGCTGAAGATCAGAAATTACAACAAGAAATAAGCAATGTTGAACATGATGCTTCAAGGCAAACTAAGCAAATAAAGCAAAAATACCAAAAGCCACCGCTATCACTACTTGATGCAGTTAAGAATATTGATCAAAGTTCAGATAAAGCATTAATCAGAAAAAATACGCAAACTTTACAGACAACTTTTAAAAGTTTTGGCGTAAATGTAATTATTAAAAAGGCGATTTTGGGCCCTACCATTACCCGATACGAAGTTCAACCAGCGGTGGGAGTAAAAGTAAGTCGTATAGTTAATTTGGCAGATGATTTAGCCTTGGCTCTTGCTGCTAAGGATATTAGAATTGAGGCTCCAATTCCGGGGAAGCCTTTTATTGGTATTGAAGTTCCTAATCGGACTAATAGTGTGGTGGCGTTCAAGGATGTAATGCAAAATCAAGATAAAAAAGCACAAGCAGATCCAATGGAAGTTCCGCTAGGAAAAGATGTTACTGGCCAAATAATTTCGGCTAATTTAGCAAAAATGCCCCATTTATTGATTGCTGGTTCAACTGGATCAGGTAAGTCAGTGGCCATCAATACTATTTTAACTAGCATTTTAATGAAAGCTAATCCGGATCAAGTCAAGCTTATCTTGATTGATCCTAAAATGGTCGAATTATCAGTTTATAGTGGTGTACCTCATTTATCAATTCCGGTTGTAACTGACCCTAAATTAGCGGCCAATGCTCTAAATAAAGCTGTGAAAGAGATGGAGCGGCGTTACAAGTTATTTGCAGCAAGTGGGGCCCGTAATATGGGTGAATTTAACGAAAAGGTTCGTATAAATAATCAAGATAAGGCCAATCCGGTGATGAATCCTTTGCCGTATATCTTAGTTGTTGTGGATGAGTTAAGCGATTTAATGATGGTTGGAGGACATGATGTTGAAGGAGCAATTGTCCGTTTAGGACAGATGGCTAGAGCTGCCGGTATTCATATGATTTTAGCTACGCAGCGTCCCAGTGTTGATGTTATTACTGGACTAATTAAGGCTAATGTACCTTCACGAATTTCTTTTGCTGTCTCCAGTGGGATAGATTCGCGAACAATTCTCGATCAAACTGGAGCTGATAAATTGCTAGGGCGAGGCGATATGCTGTATATGCCAGTAGGAGCTGCTAAACCTGAAAGAATTCAGGGAGCATATGTATCTTCGCATGAAGTAGAAAAAGTGATTGCTTGGGTTAAGGAGCAACAGCAACCTGAATATGATCAAGAACTAATCCCTAAAAAAGGAGAAGAAACGACCGAAAATGCTGCTGACGAACCGGTAGATGAATTATACGATCAAGCAGTTGACATGGTTCAGCGGCAACAAGCGGCCAGTGTATCAATGTTACAAAGACGTTTTCGAATCGGATATAATCGAGCAGCACGAATTGTGGACGAAATGGAAGCAAGAGGAGTAGTCGGTCCATCAGAAGGATCTAAACCACGTCAGGTACTTGTTAAACCTACAAAAGATCAAACAAAATAGTAATTTTTAAGAAAGTTTAGCATGTAACAATTTTGCTTAGTTTTATTTAAATTCATGGTAAAATTAAAGATGTTGTGTGCAATTATAGTAGAAATTTAGCAAGTGCGGTATAATTGCATTGCTGTTTTTGATTGATAGTTTATCAAAAAGGAATGTTTTATTTGAAACGAGCAATCGTATTTGGTGCCACGGGTGGAATTGGACAAGCTATTTGTGCTGACTTAGCTAATAGCGGCTGGTCACTTTATCTTCACTATAATCAAGATGAGCAAAAAGCATCTAATATGGTGCAAAGATATAGTCGGCTTTATCCTCAACAAGATTTTATTCCAATCAAATTGAGTTTTTTGACAGATAATAAAGGCTTGATGGAGTTTGTTAATAGTTTATTACCTATTAATGCTGTTGTTTTTTCTCAGGGTATTACGGATTACACTTTTCTGAGCGACCAAGATCTGAATAAAATTGATCAACTTGTACAAGTTAATTTGAACACACCAATTAAATTGACAAGTCTACTTGAATCATTACTGATAAAAAATGATTTTAGTCGTATTGTATATCTTGGTTCTGTTTATGGTGGAAATGGTAGTGCACTAGAAGCAGTATATAGTTCAACTAAAGCTGGATTGTCGCGTTTTGCACAAAGTTATGCGCGAGAAGTGGCATCAGCAAATTTGACAGTTAATGTTATTGCTCCTGGGGCAGTAGATACAAAGATGAATGCGTTACTTTCATCTGAAACTATGGTAGAAGTTAAGGAAGAAATTCCGTTGGGTCGCTTAGCAAAGGGTACGGATATTTCTTACTGGGTCAGAACCTTGCTTGATCCGAATGCGAATTATTTGACGGGACAAACAATTTATGTCAGTGGAGGCTGGCTTATATAAATAAAAATTAATAGTTAGTAGTATATGTTATACTCAATGTATAAAATAAAGAATTTAAAGAGGTAACTATGGCGGATATCGGAGACAAATTACGCAGTGCCAGAGAGGCAAAAGGACTTTCAATTGAAGATGTTGAAAAAGCAACTAAGATTCAAGGTAGATATCTGACGGCAATTGAGCAAAATGATTTTGATAAGCTACCAGGTGACTTTTATGTACGCGCTTTTATTAGACAATATGCTCAAGTAGTCGGATTAGATGGTAAAGAATTACTTAATGAATATCACCAAGAAATACCACAAGCTGAACCTGATGAGTATGTTGAAGAATCTATCGATAATAAAAGTGAAGAAGTAAGTAAGACTACTAACAGTAAAAAAAAGCTCTGGAAAGATTATCTTCCGCGAATTATTATTATTTTAGGAATCGTAGTAGTTGTGCTAGTGTGTTATATGGTATATGCCCACTTTTCATCAGCAGGAAATCAGAATAATAATTCTGCTAGCGATGTATCGGTTTCATCAGAAAATACTAGCAGACCAAAAAAAGTTAAAAAGGCTAAACCCAACCTAGTCAAAGTTAGGGAATTAGCTGTAAATCAATATGAAATTACTGGTTTAAAGAAGAATCGTAATATAGTAGCTCGAGCAGGTGATCAAGTAACAACGATTTCGGTTGCAATGAATGGTGTGAATCAAGGAGCCCAGACCTTGACTGCGGGGCAAAAACATACAGTGCGTATACCTGAAAGTGCCCAAACAGTAGTTGTTACTTTTAGCAATGCGCTTGGAACGACCGTTTCAGTTGGTGGCAAAAAAGTACCTTATAATGGCCAAAGTGCAGGGCTATCACTAACCTTATTTATTGGTAAGCATCACCAAGTTCAAAGAAATGGTGAGGTAAATCAAAATAACAATACAGGGAATGCTAATACTGGTACTACCCAAAACCAGCGTACTGAAACTGAGCAAAATCAAGACCACCATCAGACCAATAATACTGAAAATAACAGCACCACTAACAATAATCAATCTACTGGACAGCAAACTAACGGTCAGGTAAACCATGATAATCAAACCGATACTACTGATCATCATCAAGCTAATAATAACTCAAGCAGTTCGTCTGATAACCAAGGTGGCAGCAGTAACTAATTACTGTATTTTAGGAGGAAAATTTAAGAATGAATTTACCCAATAAGTTGACGGTGTTTAGAATATTTCTAATACCGGTATTTATGTTAATTGTTATCTTTGGCGGAGATGCAAGTTTTAAAGTAGCAGGTAGTACTGTTTACTGGAATTTAGTTATTGCAGCGATAGTTTTTGCAGTAGCATCAGCTACTGACTGGTTTGACGGTCATCTTGCTCGCTCACGCAATTTAGTGACCAATTTTGGTAAATTTGCGGATCCATTAGCAGATAAGATGTTAACTATGACTGCTTTTGTTATGTTAATTTCATTAAAATTAGCACCAGCTTGGATTGTGGCAATTATTGTCTGTCGTGAGTTAGCAGTTACTGGGTTACGGCTGATTTTAGCTGAAAATAAAGGTCAAGTAATGGCAGCTGAGATGCCGGGAAAGATTAAGACAACTTGTCAGATGCTGTCGATTATTTTCTTATTAATTGGTGATATTTATCATATTGGAACAGTTTTACTCTATCTTGCTTTGATTTTTACAATATATTCTGGCTATGATTATTTTCGTAGTTCTTGGAATATCTTCAAAGGTTCAATGTAGTTTTAAATATTTAAAAACACTAACAATGTTAGTGTTTTTTATTTTAGTTTTATAATTTAAAAAATATGTAATAGTATATTATTGCCCGTCTTTAATTATGTTGATAGGATTGAACTATAATACTATTGAAAAAAGGGGGAAATATTATGGTAAAAAATATACCGATGGTTGAATTTAAGAATGTAACAAAGCTATATCCTAAAATGAGCAAACCAGCTGTTGACAACATTAACTTCAAAATAAATAAGGGTGAATTTTGCTGTCTAATTGGAACCTCTGGCTCGGGTAAAACAACACTAATGCGAATGATTAATCGGATGAATAGTGTAACTAAGGGAAAGGTTTTAATTAAAGGAAAAAATGTTAAAGAATTTAATCCTGTTTTTTTAAGACGACATATTGGATATGTGATTCAGAGTAATGGCTTAATGCCTCATATGACGATTCGACAAAATATTGCTCTGGTACCAAAATTATTAAAATGGCCAAAGGAAAAAATAGCGGTTGCTGTAAATAAGTTAATAGAATTAGCTCAGTTACCTAAATCATATTTAGATCGCTATCCTAATGAATTATCTGGTGGTCAGCAGCAGCGAGTAGGTGTCATTAGAGCTTTAGCTGCAAATCAAAACTTGATTTTAATGGATGAGCCATTTGGTGCATTAGATCCGATTACGCGTGAAAGTTTGCAGACTTTAGTGAAAAATTTACAATCCAAGTTAGGTAAAACAATAGTGTTTGTTACACATGATATGGATGAAGCCCTAAAGCTTGCTACTAAAATAGTTGTTTTACACGGGGGTCATTTAATTCAGGTTGGCTCACCAGATGAAATTTTGCACTATCCAAAAAATAAATTTGTAGAGAATTTGATTGGTGAAAAGCGCCTTTCTGAAGCAAAATATGAAACTGTTAAAGTAAAAAACGTGATGCTCACTGATCCCGTCAAAATTAATCAAACGGCTTCTTTAACGGCTGCATTAGCAATGATGAAGGAACATCGAGTTGATACGCTGTTAGTTGTTGATCTCGAAAATCACTTTAAAGGATATATTTCAATTAATGAGTTACAGAAAAAATATAACCACGCTAATAAGATTAGTGAAATTTTATTAACTAAAATTCCAGTCCTAAGACCAGATGAATATTTACGTGATAATTTTAGTCGAATTTTAAGTCGCGCTGGACAATATATTCCGGTTGTTGACGATAATGAAAGATTAGTAGGTATAGTAACTCGTTCTAGCCTGGTTAATGTGATTTATGAAAAAATATGGGGCGATAAAACAGCTTTAATTGAAAAATCAGAAAAAGAGGTAAAATAATGGTTGCTTTTTTAACTCAACATGGATTAGAGTTAATTGTTAAAACTTGGCAGCAAATTTATATAGCGATTATTTCATTATCCTTAGGAATTATTGTAGCAATTCCTTTAAGCGTTTTTTTACTAAAAATTCCACGAATTGCGAAAATAATAATTTCGATTACGAGCATTTTGCAAACTATTCCAGCTCTTGCATTATTAGCAATGATGATTCCATTATTTGGAGTAGGACGTTTGCCAGCAATTATTGCACTTTTTTTGTATAGTTTAATGCCAATTTTGCGTAATACTTATGTGGGACTAACTAATGTGGATACTAATATTATCGATTCTGCTCGTGGTCTTGGCATGACCAAAATACAATTAATTACTAAAGTAAGGCTCCCTTTAGCAATGCCGGTAATTATGGCTGGAATTCGTTTAGCTGCAATTTATATAATTGCTTGGGCAACATTGGCTTCCTATATTGGAGCTGGAGGATTAGGCGATTTTATTTTTAGTGGACTTAGTCTTTATCAACCTGATTTAATTCTTGGTGGAACCCTCCCAGTAATTGCTTTAGCATTATTAACAGATTTTTTACTTGGTTTACTAGAGAAAAAAATTATTCCTAAAGGTATATAGGGAGGCTTAGTAATGAAAAGACGAGCAAAAATATTAATTTCTACCATTACATTTATGACTATGATAGCTACTTGTGCGTGTGGATTAGTTGATAATCAACCTAGTAGTGATCAGATTAGAGTAACTGCCTTAACAACAACTGAATCTCAAATTGTCGCTAACATAATTGTTCAATTAATTGAACATGAAACGCCATATCGCGCTTCCATTGTTAATAATTTAGGTTCAGCCCCAATGCAGCACCAAGCATTGTATCGTCATGATGCTGACATCCAAGCGGTTGCCTATGATGGGGGTGAATTGACTGCTAATTTACATCTAGCTCCAATTAAAAATGCAAAAAGGGCCAATCAGACAGTGCGGAGTGAGGCGAAAAGAAGGTGGGATCAAACATATCTTCCCACTTATGGCTTTGCCAATAATTATGCCTTTATGGTAAAAAAAAGTGCACAAAAAAAATATAATTTATATAAAATTTCTGACTTAAAACAATGGCAAAATAAATTTTCATTTGGAGTTGCTTCGGAATGGATTAATGCACCAGGAGTTGGTTATAGGCAGTTTAAGCAAGCGTATCATATGGCTTTTACCAAAATTGAGCCAATGAATATTGGTCTGGTTTATTCCGCCCTAAAAAGTGGTAAAGTGAATGTGATTTTAGGTTATTCTACGGATGGGCGAATTGATAGCTATCGATTAAAATTATTAAAGGATAATAAGTATTTTTTTCCGCCATATAATTGCGGCATGTTAATTAATAATTATTTATTACGTAATCATCCCGACCTTAAGCCTCTTTTGATGAGATTAGTGGGGAATATTAGTATTCATGACATACGAAGAATGAATTTTGAAGTAGATGATAGATTACTAGAACCCTCTACCGTGGCTCATCAATTTTTGGTAAAACATAATTTTTTTAGGGGTAAAAATAATGGCTAATTTAACTTTATGGCAACAATTTATTTATTATTATCAACATAATGGCAATTATATACTTAGTCAATTTAATCGTACTTTTTTAATGTCAGTTTATGGTGTATTGTTTGCAGCAATTATTGGTATTCCGCTGGGAATT
The DNA here is from genome assembly GCF_003692905.1 of Lactobacillus sp. ESL0225. Taxonomy (NCBI): domain Bacteria; kingdom Bacillati; phylum Bacillota; class Bacilli; order Lactobacillales; family Lactobacillaceae; genus Lactobacillus; species Lactobacillus sp. ESL0225. The sequence goes on from NZ_REHK01000006.1 coordinate 147,961, forward strand.
GTGATTGCTCGTAATACACATTTGGGAAGTTTTGTGCTTGAATTTGCTAATTTCATTCAGACAATCCCCTCACTTGCTCTTTTGTCAATCGTAATGATTGGAATGGGTTTAGGAGTAAAAACAGTTGTTTTTACTGTTACGCTATATTCATTGTTACCAATTATTAAAAATACATATACTGGCATGTGCAGTGTTGATAAAAATATTATTGATTCAGGTAAAGGTATGGGAATGACTAAGCTGCAATTACTTTATTTGGTTCGGTTACCTTTATCAATTTCAGTAATTGTAGCTGGTTTAAAAAATGCTTTAGTAGTAGCAATTGGAATTACTTCAATTGGTTCTTTTGTTGGTGCCGGCGGATTAGGCGATATTATTATTCGCGGTACTAATGCAACTAGCGGCAACGCAATAATTTTAGCTGGGGCGTTTCCCACTGCATTAATGGCAGTATTAGTTGATCTATTGCTTAACTTGGTCCAAAATTGGGTACAACCTAAAGGATTAAAAAAATAAATCAAAAAATATGGGTTATTTTTGCATATATATTAGTAGGGCTTAAGCTTATTTAAACATTTGTTCGCTATATTTCTTGCAAATATATCTTCAAGCAACGTATAATTAATGAGTATAAACTGGTGATTATTATTTTAGAGGAGGAAAAGTCTTGCCCAAAGATGAAAAGCAGGCAGCATTGGAAAATGCGCTTAAAAAAATAGAAAAGAACTTCGGTAAGGGCGCTGTTATGCGCATGGGCGATAAAGCAGATACTAAAATTTCAACGATTCCATCTGGTTCACTTGCACTTGACTCAGCTTTAGGGGTCGGGGGCTATCCACGGGGAAGAATTGTTGAAATTTATGGTCCTGAATCTTCTGGTAAGACCACGGTTGCTTTACATGCTGTAGCTGAAGTACAAAAGCGTGGTGGTACGGCTGCTTACATTGATGCTGAAAATGCAATGGATCCAGCATATGCAGAAGCCTTAGGGGTTGATGTGGATTCACTCATTTTATCGCAGCCTAATACTGGTGAAGAAGGATTACAAATTGCGGATACACTAATTACAAGTGGTGCAATTGATATTTTAATTGTCGACTCTGTAGCTGCTCTAGTTCCCCAAGCTGAAATTGACGGAGAAATGGGTGATAGTCATGTGGGGTTACAAGCACGTTTAATGAGTCAGGCTTTGCGTAAGCTTTCTGGAAATATTAACAAGACAAAGACAATTGCCATTTTTATTAATCAAATTAGAGAAAAAGTTGGCATTATGTTTGGTAATCCGGAAACGACTCCAGGTGGGCGCGCACTTAAGTTTTATGCGACAATCCGTTTAGAAATTAGACGTGCAGAAAAAATTAAGCAGACTGGTGGCGAAATAACGGGAAATCGTGTCAAAATTAAAGTTGTTAAAAACAAAGTTGCACCGCCTTTTAAAGTTGCGGAAGTAGATATGATGTATGGCAAAGGTATTTCCCAAAGTGGTGAATTGCTAGATATGGCAGCTGATAAAGATATTATTGCGAAAGCTGGCTCTTGGTATTCATACAAAGATGAACGTATTGGTCAGGGGCGTGAAAATGCAAAGCAATATTTAGAAGATCATCCAGAAATATACGCTGAAGTTCAAAAGGAAGTTCGTCATATTTATGGTATTGATGAAGAAGCCATTTCTGAACGTGAAGATCCAGAAAATGCTAAAGCTAAAAAAGCTAAGGCAACCAAGCCAGAAACTAAAACGACTTCTGCTGAAAAAGAAGTAGATGACAAAAGTAACTAGAATTGAAGAAATTAACCTTGATCTATAAATTTTGGTCAAGGTTTTTTTTAGTTGATTGACATAAGTGATTAGGTTATTTATCATTAAGTTTGTGTGAATAATCTAAAAATAAAAAAAGGCGATAGTAATCATGATAAAAACAATTTTGGTTCCCATCGCGATTGCTATTATTTCAATTTTACTAGGTTTAATTATTGGCTATTATTTCAGAAAAAATATTTGGGAAAAGAAAGCTCAAAATGCCAAAAAGAATGCTGATAATATTTTAGCTGAAGCAAAGTCTCAAGTGGCAGCTACCCAAGCTGAAATAAGTTTTCAAAAGCAAGCTGCTGAAACTTTAAAGCAGAGTGCACTAAATATTAAAAAAGAAAAAATTCTTGAAGCGCAAGAGCAAATTCAAACTTATCGACAAAAGGTTGAAGATGAATTAAATGTTAAGCGCGATTTGGTTGCACGCGATACTAATCGTTTAAAGCAACAAGAAGATACTTTTGAACATAAAAACTCTTTATTGACGGAAAAGGAAGCCGAATTAACTGAAAAAGAAAATCACTTTCGTAAGCAAGAACTAGAGCTAAAGAAAAATATAAAGGTTGTAACTGACTTAGTCGATCAAACTAAGGAAAAGCTGTACGAGGTTGCTCAACTGAGTAAAGATCAAGCACAGAAGTTAGTTTTGACCCAATTATCTGATGAACTAGTTAAGGAACGGGCAGAAATGATCAAGGATAGTAATGAAGAAATTCGGGTTAAAGCTGATCATTATGCCCGTAAAATTATTATTGATGCAATTCAAAGTAGTTCGGCTGATACTGTTGCTGAAACAACAGTTTCAGTAGTTAATTTGCCTAATGAGGAAATGAAGGGAAGAATTATTGGTCGAGAAGGTCGGAATATTCGCTCCTTTGAAGCTCTAACTGGAGTTGATTTAATAATTGATGATACTCCTAAAGTAGTCACTTTGAGTGGCTTTGACGCGATTCGACGTGAAATTGCTAAACGAGCAATGGAACGGCTGGTTAAGGATGGTCGTATTCATCCAGCTCGAATTGAAGAGATGGTTGATAAAGCACGCAAAGAAGTCAATGATGACATTTATGAAGCTGGTGAAAGCGCATTAATGGAGCTAGGGATTCATCGAATGAATCCTGAACTTGTTAAAATTCTTGGTCGCCTTAAATATCGAACGTCCTATGGCCAGAATGTTTTAGGGCATTCAATTGAAGTGGCTAAATTAGCTGGAGCAATGGCGGCTGAGCTTGGTTTAAATGAAAAATTAGCAGTTCGCGCGGGATTATTACACGATATAGGAAAAGCCATCGATCATGATATTGAAGGTTCACACGTTGAAATTGGTGTAGAATTAACTAGAAAATATCATGAATCAGATGTAGTTGTTAATGCAATTGCGGCCCATCACGGTGATGTACCGAAGTTATCATTTGTTGCTGAGCTAGTAGTGGCGGCAGACACGATATCTTCGGCTCGACCTGGGGCAAGAAGTGAAAGTTTAGAAAATTATATAAGAAGATTAACTGAATTAGAACAAATTGCTAAAAGATATGATGGAGTTGATCAAGCTTATGCCATTCAAGCTGGACGAGAAGTTCGCGTGATGGTCAAGCCAGATAAGATTTCAGATGACCGAATTACTGTATTGGCCCATGATATTCGTAAGCAAGTTGAAAAGGAACTTGATTACCCAGGTAATATTAAAATTACGGTTATCCGTGAAAAAAGGGTAGTCGCAGTTGCAAGATAAAAAAGCTGAATTAAAAAATTCAGCTTTTTTGATTTGTGTTTAAATATAGTAAAAAATTCAATTATTAAATAGTAAATTTTGTGATTTGTGGATTTTTGCTTCACCCTGTATAATTAAAGCAATTAATTATGAAAGTAGTCGACTATGTTTAAAATTATTGTTGAATTATTCTTTCTAGTGATTATTCAAGCGTCAATTACACCATTTATTAGGCGTCTTGCCTTTGTTTTGGGGGCGGTTGATAATCCTAATGCTAGAAGAGTTAATAAAAAACCAATGCCAACCCTTGGTGGCTTGGGTATCTTTGTGACCTATAATATTGGTACATTTGTTCTATTGCGAGAGCAGTTTCCCACGCATGAAGCTTTTAGTGTATTGTTAGCTTCTAGTGTAATTGTTTTAACGGGAATTATTGATGATATTCTAGAACTAAAGCCGCGCCAAAAAATGTTTGGCATTTTAATTGGTGCTTTAATTATTTATTTTTTGGCTGACATTAAGATGAATGTACTCAATTTGCCACTCTTGAATAAACAGATTAATTTGGGCTGGTGGAGTTTGCCAATTACAATTTTTTGGATTCTTGCATTGACTAATGCAGTAGATTTAATTGATGGGTTAGATGGCTTAGCTGATGGTGTATCACTAATATCGCTGATTACCATGGGAATTGTTGGTTACTTTTTTTTACATACCAATCAACTTTATATTCCAATTAGTTGTTTTATGCTAGCTGCTTGTTTACTGGGCTTTTTACCATATAATTTTCACCCCGCAAAGATATTTTTGGGTGATACAGGTGCTTTGTATATTGGTTTTATGATTGCTATTTTTTCTTTAAAGGGACTAAAGAATGTTACTTTTATTTCACTCTTAGTACCAGTAACAATTTTAGGTGTGCCAATTACTGATACCATTTATGCAATGATTCGGCGTAAGTTGAATAACCAACCTGTTTCGCAAGCAGATAAGCACCACTTACATCATCAATTAATGAAGATGGGCTTGACTCATCGACAGACAGTTTTAGCAATCTATTCTTTATCATTGATTTTTTCATTTATTTCACTGTTATTCTTGTTATCACCAACCTGGGGGATGTGGTTGTTAATTGCAGGACTAGTTGTTGCATTAGAAGTATTTGTGGAATCGATTGGCCTGCTAGGAGAAAAATATAAGCCCTTATTATGTTTACTTCAAAAACTAATTAGTATGCGCAGTAAAAATGATCCAACAGTTGAAGTATGGCATTTAGGTCAAGAAAAACCAGAACAATTAAAAAATAAGAAGCATGATTGACCGAGTTGAATTCAATAAAAAAGCCATGGAAATAGTTTGATTTCCATGGCTTTTAATTATTGTGAATGATAATTATGTTCGGTAATAGGAACTTCGATATAACGTTTTTCGCCTAGGTTGAACGTGATTTGTCCAGCTAAAAGATTGGTTAGGTTATTTTCAACAGCAGTTCGTACTTTTTCGTCGACAAAAATTTGAATATTTACATCTACTCCATAATCAGTATTGGCAATAAAAATTTGTTCATTAGTTAAAAAATGTTGTACCTCATCAAATTTATTATATGCAACATGAAAATCGACTTTTTGCTGTTGCATGCGTTTAACCACTCCAATTGTTTCAGCCGCTTCAGTCACGCTATTTGAATAAGCACGAATTAGTCCACCAGTACCAAGTTTAATTCCACCAAAATAACGTGTCACTACAGCAGTTACATTTTTTAGATTCATCAATTGCAGTGCTTTTAATTCCGGAACTCCTGCTGTTCCAGCAGGTTCGCCGTTATCACTAGCTTTGACATGATCTTCTACGACATAAGCATAGGTATTGTGGGTTGCATCTCGGTATTTTTTAGTAATAGCCGCAATTGCTTGGTCAGCTTCAACTATTGTATTAGTTCGTACTAAGGTGGTAATAAAACGACTTTTCTTAATTATTAGTTCATTTGTACCATTATTCTTAATAGTTAAATAATTTTTTTCTTGCATCAAAAGAATTCACCTTCGTTTTACGTACTTATAGATTGGAGGGAAAGTAGATGGAAAATTTAACTAGCCTCATCGGACGCCAATGGATTGGTAGTCAAGAGGATTTTAGCATAAATACCGATTTAACAAAAGTAAGTGCGATTGAAGATAGTCATTGCAAGCGGTGTGGGGCAATGGTTAATGCCAAATTGCCAAACGGTAAGCGGTATTGTCGTTCATGTATTGAACTAGGACGAATTGTTGAAGGTGACATTTTGATTCGGAATGAACAAGAAGTTGCTTTTCCCAAAGATAAACGCCAATTAACATGGAATGGTAAGTTAACGCCTTTGCAAGAAAAAATTTCGCAAAAATTAGTTGAAAATTTCATAAATAAGAAAAATACTTTGGTCTACGCGGTGACAGGGGCGGGTAAAACAGAAATGCTTTTTGCCTTGATAAATCAAAGCTTAAGTTGGGGTCAACGCTGTTGTATTGCTAGTCCTAGAATCGATGTTGTTAATGAATTATACCCGCGTTTTAAAGCGGCTTTTAATAAAACTAAAATTGGTAAATATCACGGTCAAGAATATATTGATCCAAGGCTTGATCAATTAACAATTTGTACTACACATCAATTATTAAAATTTTATCATGCATTTGATCTGTTAGTAATTGATGAGACTGATTCTTTTCCATATGTTGAAAATAATACTTTGCATTTTGCGGCTAAGAATGCATTAAAAATAGCTGGTGTTCAAGTTTATCTAACAGCTACGCCAACTAAAGATTTATTAGCAGATGTTAAAGTAGGAAAAATCGAAATTTTACAGTTAAAGCGGCGGTTTCATGGTGGCAAGTTACCTTTACCAAAAGAGAAAATGTTTTTACGGCCCTTTTTAAGTAAGGGCAAAATTCATCCTAAGTTACTAAAGGAGATTATTGCTGTAACTAAAAAAGGACATCCGCTTTTACTTTTCGTACCGCGAATTGAACAAATCTCTTTGTATTTGTCAGCTCTTAAGCAAGTTGAACAACTTAGGCAAATAAAAATAGCTGGTGTTTATGCTGGCGATAAAGAGCGTCTAGAAAAAGTACAGCAATTTCGCAATCAAAAATTGCAAATTCTAGTAACAACGACAATCTTAGAGCGGGGAGTAACGTTTAAGCATGTTTGGGTGATTATTGTTCAAGCAGATGATAAAATTTATACCGCTTCGAGCTTAGTTCAGATTGCGGGAAGAGTGGGACGGGCTAAAAATGATACTGATGGGTTAGTGTTATTTTGCTATCACAAGTATACAAACCAGTTACGGAAAGCATCACAGCAGATTAAGGAACTTAATAGATGAAAAAATGTTTACTATGTAATCAAATGTTTGCGCCTATTTTGTCGTTAAATCAGCTTCTTTCTTGGCGAAAATGGCATGAAGAACAGCTATGTCATCATTGTTTAGCCCAATTTGAATTTTTACCTGCAATTAGCTGCAAAATTTGTTCGGGTAAATTACTACAAGACGCTGATAAGCAAAGTTTGATTTGTTCAGATTGCCGCCGTTGGCAAAAAATCTATGGTAACAATGTACTCTATCATCAAGCGGTTTATCTATATAATCAGGCATTTCACGATTTAATGGTCAATTATAAACGTTATGGAGATTATGTTTTATGTTATGTTTTACAAGATTTATGCTATAAAAATTTAGCTAAAATAAAGGCTGACTACTATGTACCAATCCCCACATCTGCTAGCCACATAGCTGAGCGGCAATTTGACACAGTTAGTGCAATTTATGGTGATTTAGTTAATTTAACTACTATTTTGGGTAAAATTGATGGGCAACAAGCACAAGGTGAAAAAAGTAGAAAAGAGCGCTTGCAAAGTAAACAAAGCTTTTTTATAAAAGCTAAATATAATATTGACTTAAATATGAAAAAAGTTTTGCTTTTGGATGATATTTATACTACGGGCAGGACCTTGTATCATGCACGGGATGCGGTTTTGGCGACCTTCCCTAGGGCTAAAATAAGTAGCTTTTCAGTTTGCAGATAGAATAATATTGTTCAGCGCTTTCAATTTTTGTTATAATGTAAGTATCGTAAGGCTGCATAAGCAGTTGAAAGGAGAATCTCATATGTTAAAGTATAATGTTCGTGGTGAAAATATTGAGGTAACCGATGCTTTGCGTAGTTACGTTGAGAAGCGCTTAAAAAAATTAGAAAAATATTTTGATATGACTCAAGAGATGGTTGCTCATGTAAACTTAAAGGTGTATCGTGATCGGACTGCCAAAGTTGAAATTACTATTCCACTGCCATACTTAGTATTGAGAGCAGAAAAGACAACTGATGACATGTATCGTAGCATCGACTTTGTCTCTGAAAAACTGGAAAGACAGATTAGAAAATACAAAACACGTGTAAACCGTAAGGGGCGCGAAAAGGGTGTGGATAATTTCTTCGTTGAACAAGTGGTAGATGAAGATGTAAATGAAGAAATTCAGGATACTGATAGTGGGTTTACCATTGTGCGTAATAAGCAGATTGGTTTAAAGCCAATGAATCCTGAAGAAGCTATTTTACAAATGAATATGCTAGAACATGATTTCTTTGTCTTTCAAGACGCTGAAACAAATGGAACCAGTATTGTTTATCGCAGGAATGATGGTCAATATGGTTTAATTGAAACTAAATAAAATAGTGTATTTGAATGAGGACCCCACATTTAATGTGAGGTTTTTATTTGGTTAATTTTTCATTTAGCGCTAATCATGTTAAAATTAGCATGTGTTTTTATACTTAAGTACATATAAGGATCGATTAAATGGTAAACGTTTTAAAGAAACTATACAATAACGATAAAAGAGAACTAAAAAGATTTGAAAAAATAGCAAATCAAGTTGAAAGTTATGCTGACAAATATGATCAACTTACTGATGATCAACTAAAAGCAAAAACTCCAGAATTTCGTGAACGGCTAGCTAAAGGTGAAAGCTTAGATGATCTTTTACCCGAAGCTTTTGCAGTAGCGCGTGAAGGAGCCAAAAGGGTACTGGGACTATTCCCATTTCATGTCCAAATTTTGGGTGGAATTGCATTACACTTTGGTAATATTGCGGAAATGATGACCGGTGAAGGTAAGACTTTAACTGCCACAATGCCTGTATATTTGAATGCTTTAACAAGTAAAGGTGTTCATGTTGTCACAGTTAATGAATATCTTTCGAGCCGTGATCAAGAAGAAATGGGTCAGCTTTATAAGTGGTTAGGTTTGACTGTTGGCTTGAATCTTAATTCAATGTCACCTGACGAAAAAAGAGAAGCATATAACTGTGATGTTACTTATTCAACTAATGCTGAATTAGGCTTTGACTATTTGCGGGATAACATGGTTGTCTATAAGGAACAAATGGTGCAGCGAGAACTTAACTATGCCATTATTGATGAGGTCGATTCCATCCTAATTGATGAGGCAAGGACGCCACTAATTATTTCAGGTGAAGCAGAACAGGCTAATGGTGATTATATTCGGGCTGACCGTTTTGTTAAGACTTTGAAAGAAGATACTAGTGGCGATGATGCGGATGACGATGAAGATCATGGCGATTACAAGATTGATTGGCCTACTAAGACGATTTCTTTAACTAGAACTGGTATTCAGAAGGCTTGTGATCACTTTGGCTTGAAGAACTTGTATGATGTAGAAAATCAAAAATTAGTTCACCATTTGGACCAAGCTTTACGCGCTAATTACATCATGCTTAAAGATATTGATTATGTTGTTCAAGATGGGGAAGTTTTAATTGTTGATTCTTTCACTGGTCGGGTTATGAGTGGTCGGCGCTATTCTGATGGTCTGCACCAAGCAATTGAAGCAAAAGAAAACGTTAAAATTCAAGAAGAATCAAAGACGCAGGCGACAATTACTTACCAGAACTTCTTTAGAATGTATAAGAAACTATCTGGTATGACTGGTACCGCTAAAACAGAGGAAGAAGAATTTCGTGAAATATACAATATGCAGGCGATTACGATTCCAACTAACCGACCTAAAATTCGTCAAGACAAGTCTGATATCCTATACCCAACTTTAACTTCAAAACTAGCTGCAGTAGTGGAAGAAATTAAAGAACGTCATGCAAAAGGTCAACCCGTGTTAGTTGGTACAGTTGCTGTTGAAAGTTCAGAGCGGTTGAGTCAGCTACTAAAAGAAGCAGGTATTCCACATGCTGTTTTGAATGCTAAGAATCATGCTAAAGAAGCCCAAATTATCATGAATGCAGGTCAACGCGGTGCTGTAACTATTGCTACTAATATGGCTGGTCGTGGGACTGACATTAAACTTGGACCTGGAGTAAAAGAGCTCGGTGGACTAGCAGTGATTGGTACTGAGCGGCATGAATCACGGCGAATCGATAATCAACTTCGTGGGCGTGCTGGTCGGCAAGGGGATCCAGGTGTTACCCGTTTTTACCTTTCACTTGAAGATGATTTAATGAAACGCTTTGGTGGTGATCGGGTTAAGGACTTTTTGGATCGACTATCTGACAATGATGATGAAAAAGTGATTGAAAGTCGCTTAATCACGCGCCAAGTTGAATCTGCTCAAAAACGAGTAGAAGGTAATAACTATGATACCCGTAAACAAACATTACAGTATGATGATGTTATGCGAATTCAACGTGAAATTATTTATGGTGAAAGAATGCGAGTTATTGATGAAGATAATTCACTTAACTTTGTTTTAATACCGATGATTAAGCGTACAATTGATAGTCAAGTTGATATGTTTACTCAAGGAGATCGTAGTAAATGGCGGCTTGATTCATTGCGGGACTTCATTAGTTCAAGTTTGTTAAGAGAAGATGAAGTAGATAAAATCAACTTCAAGACGATTACAGTTCCTGAATTAAAGCAAAAATTATATGATGCTGTAGAAGCTAATTATAATGAAAAGTCGCAAGCATTGGCTGACCCATCTGAGATGCTCGAATTTGAAAAAGTTGTTATTTTGCGAGTGGTTGATGACCGCTGGACAGATCATATTGATGCAATGGATCAATTGCGGCAGTCGATTAGCTTGCGTGGTTATGGTCAACTTAATCCACTTGTTGAATATCAAGATTCTGGTTACAGTATGTTTGAAGAAATGATTTCAAATATTGAATTTGATGTAACTCGCTTATTTATGAAGGCTGAAATCAGACAAAATCTTAGTCGGTAAAAGTTAAGATTGAAGAGAAAGTTACAGCTTTCTCTTTTTTACTATAAATTTATGATGGAGAAACACTTATGATGGAAATTAGTGAAATTCAAAGTGAGTTGGCTAACTTGCAAAAGCGGTTAAACCACTTTAGGGGGTCTCTTTGACCTTGATGCAATTGCTGAAAGTATTGCGATTAATGAGAGTAAAATGCAAGAGCCCTCATTTTGGGATAAGCAAGAGCGCGCCCAAAAATTAATTGCCGAAACAAACTTATTAAAGGAAAAGCGTGATTCTTTTTTAAGTTTGCAGGAAAATTATCAAAATGAATTGACCGCCATTGAATTATTAAATGAAGAGCCAGATCAAGATTTACAAATAGAAGTTGAAGCTGATTTAGAAAAGCTGCAAAGTGCATTCCATAACTATGAGATGGATTTGCTTTTGGCAGGTAAATATGACAGCCATAATGCCCTGTTAGAAATTCATCCTGGTGCAGGCGGTACAGAGGCAATGGATTGGGGACAGATGCTATTGCGAATGTATCAGCGTTATTGTGAAATGAATGGTTTTAACTTTGAAATTAATAATTATGAAGCAGGTGAAGAAGCTGGGCTTAAGAGTGTTAACGTAAGAATTAGCGGTAAAAATGCTTATGGGTTATTGAAATCAGAAAATGGAGTTCATCGCTTAGTAAGAATTTCACCGTTTGACTCGGCTAAAAGAAGACATACTTCTTTTGCTGCGGTTGAAATTATTCCCGAAATTGATGATAGTATTAAAATTGATATTAATCCCAAAGATTTACGAATTGATGTTTATCGTTCAAGTGGCGCAGGCGGCCAGCATATTAATAAGACATCGAGTGCAGTGCGAATTACTCATTTGCCAACAGGTTTTGTTACCACTTCGCAAGCACAGCGTTCGCAATTACAAAATCGCGAAACTGCAATGAATGAGTTACGCGCAAAGCTTTTTCATTTAGAAGAAGAAAAAAAACGCCAGCATAAACAAGAGCTTAAAGGTGAGCAAATGGAGAATGGCTGGGGTTCGCAAATTAGGTCCTATGTCTTTCATCCTTATAATTTAGTTAAAGATTTGCGCACAGGTTATGAAACTGCTGATACTAGCGGTGTAATGGATGGAAAATTGCAGCCATTTGTTTATGCATATTTACAATGGCAGCTTAGTCAAGAGAATCCGGAATAGGTTAAATAATAGGTGTAAAAATGAGTTTTTTGGGAATTGTCAGTATTTTATTGTTAGTGTTAATTGCCTTATGCATTATTTTTGCTATGTTTCATATTATCTTTATGCTTTTACCGGCAATTATAGTTATTGCTTTAATTATTTGGCTAATCAATTATTTCACTAAAGACAAAGATGATAGCTCTGCTAATCAGAAAAAAACTTGGAGTACGGGTTGGTCTAACGAAAATACCCCCAAACATAAGCGTAAAAAAGTGCGTGACGCCGAAACTAAGGATGTTGATAAGTAAAGTCTAGAGGTATAAGAATGGGAAATGCCATTAAATTAAAAAATCTAATTCGTGATAATCGGATAGTGCACGTTGTTCAGGGAGCGCAATATATTAGTGAGAAAGAAATTGTTGTTTCTGATATATATCGACCAGGCTTAGAATTAACTGGCTATTTTGATTTTTATCCGCAACAAAGAATTCAACTTTTGGGTCGTACAGAAATTTCTTATGCTGCTCGACTAGATCATGAAAGTCTAGTGCGGGTTTTTACCAAACTGTGTACACCAGAAACACCATGTTTTTTTGTTTCACGTTCGTTGCCAGTGCCACATGAATTAAAAGAAGCTGCTGATAAGGCGCAAATCCCGATTCTTTCTTCACCAGAATCAACTACTTATGTAGCTAGTATTTTGACGGAGTATCTACGGGAGCGCCTTGCTGTTCGCGATACAATTCACGGGGTGTTTATTGAGGTCAAGGGATTAGGTATTTTGTTAACCGGTGATTCTGGTGTAGGGAAATCAGAAACGGCTTTAGGACTTATTAGGCGCGGGCACCGGTTAATTGCTGACGATCGTGTTGATGTCTATCAAAAAGATGTTGAAACTGTGATGGGTGAACCACCGCAAATTTTAAGGCATTTGATGGAAATTCGCGGCATCGGTATTATTAATGTAATGGATTTATTTGGCGTAGGAGCTGTCAAAAATCGGGCTAATATTCAATTAGTAATTAAATTAGTTAATTGGGATAATAAGGCTAACTATGACCGTCTTGGCTTTGAAGAGAGTAAACGTGATATTTGTAATGTAGAAGTACCGCAAATTACAATTCCAGTTAAAGTCGGTCGCAATATGGAAGATATTATTGAAGTGGCAGCAATGAATTTTAGAGCTAAAAAAATGGGTTACAACGCAACTTCTGCTTTTGATGATAATTTAACTACTTTAATTGCCCAGAATTCACGATAAAATTAAATAATTAAATAAAGGAAAATAAAATGACTTTAACAATTAATCCAGTTGCGTTTAACTTGGGTGATATTAGTGTTAAATGGTATGGCGTCATTATGGCAACTGCAATTATTTTAGCAGTAGTAATGGCAATTATTGAAGGCCAAAAAAGACATATTATAAGCGATGATTTTGTAGATTTACTTTTATGGGCAGTACCGATTGGCTATCTAGGTGCGAGGATATATTACGTTGCATTTGAATGGGACTATTATGCGCAACATCCAGATCAAATTATTGCAATTTGGAATGGGGGTATTGCTATATATGGTGGATTGATAGCCGGATTAATTGTTTTATTGGTATTTTGTTATAAGAAATTATTGCCACCGTTTTTGATGCTAGATATAATCGTTCCTGGAGTAATGGCAGCCCAAATTTTAGGCCGTTGGGGGAACTTTTTTAATCAAGAAGCCCATGGCGCAGCGACTTCACTCCAGTTTTTGCAGAGTTTACATTTACCACTATTTATCATTAATCAAATGAAAATAGCTGGCACTTATTATCAGCCGACGTTTTTATATGAATCTGTACTAAATCTTATTGGCTTAATTTTAATTTTACTTTTGCGCCATCGCAGACATATTTTCAAGCAGGGGGAAGTTTTTATGCTATATTTGGCTTGGTATGCTGTGGTAAGATTTTTTGTTGAAGGTTTGCGCACAGATAGTTTATATATTGCAAATACAATCAGGGTATCGCAACTGCTAAGTCTAGTTTTGTTTATCGTGGTTTTCTTGTTATTTATCTATCGTCGAGTAGTGGTTAAACCTAAGTGGTACTTAGATGGTAGTGGATTAAAATACCCGTATACAAGGGATTAAATATTGAGATAGTTATTAAAGAAAGTTTGGAAATTAAATGACAAAAATTGCAGTTTTAGGAGCAGGTTCATGGGGAACGGTTTTAGGATCTTTACTTGCTGATAAAGGTAATGAGGTTATACTTTATGGTAATAATGCTCAAGTTAATCAAGAAATTAACACTGAGCATACTAATACACATTACATGAAGGATTGGCAAGTGAATGAAACGGTTTGGGCAACAGCTAATTTAAAGCAGGCTTTAAATAATGCCGCAATTATCTTATTTGTTTTACCTACACAAGCAATTCGCAGTGTTGCAAAAGAAGTTAAGCTTGTTTTAAACCAAAGTAATCTTCAGCCATTGATAGTTACTGCTACTAAAGGAATTGAACCCGGTTCTAAAAAATTAATTTCAGAAATTTTAACAGAAGAAATATATCCGGAAAATCCAGAGAAAATAGTTGCTATTTCTGGGCCGAGCCATGCTGAAAGTGTAGCGCAAAAAGATCTTACTGCCATTACATGTGCTTCAATCAGTAAGGAAAATACACAAAGAGTGCAAACTATTTTTACTAATGACTATTTACGTTTGTATACCAATAGTGATTTAATTGGTGTTGAAGTGGCTGGTGCGGTTAAAAATGTGATTGCAATTGCTGCAGGCATTTTAGCTGGTAAAGGTTATGGTGATAATGCAAAAGCAGCACTAATGACGCGAGGATTAGCTGAGATTACGCGTTTAGGTGTAAACTGCTACCAAGCACAGCCAATGACTTTTAGTGGTTTAGCGGGAATTGGCGATTTAATCGTAACTTGTACATCAGTCAATTCTCGTAACTGGCGTTGTGGCAAGCAATTGGGTGAAGGGAAGAGTTTTGCTTATATTGTTGAAAATATGGGTCAGGTGATAGAAGGCGCAACAACTGTTAAGGCAATTCATGAAATATGTCAGGAAAAAGCAATTGACATGCCAATTAGTGAAGCTGTTTATCGTGTTTTATATGAAAAAAGTAGTGTTGCTACTGAAATTACTAAAATGATGGATAGAAAGCCAAAACAGGAAATTAGACTTTAGAGTTATTTAGGAGTAGTATTTACTTACTAAAAGAAAGTGGCTAAGGTGAAAAAATGACTCAAAATTATGATGTAATTATTATAGGGGCTGGGCCAGGTGGCTTAACCGCAGCTTTATATGCCTCGCGAGCTAATTTGTCAGTTTTGCTTCTTGATCGCGGGCTTTATGGCGGTCAAATGAATAACACTGATGCAATTGATAATTATCCTGGATTTAGCGAAATTAAAGGTTCGGAATTAGGCGAAAAAATGTATAATTCCATTATGAAATTTGGTGCAAAATTTGAATATGGTGATGTACAACAGGTTAGTCTTGAAGGTAACTACAAAGTTGTAACAACTGATACCGGTGAATATCGTGCACCTGCTTTAATTATTGCAACTGGGGCAGATCACCGGCACTTGAATATTCCTGGTGAAGATGAATACGCTGGTAAAGGTGTTTCCTACTGTGCTGTTTGTGATGCTGCTTTTTTTAAAAACGAGGATATTGCTGTAATTGGTGGTGGCGATTCGGCTATTGAAGAGGGCATTTACTTAGCTCAAAATGCTAAGTCGGTTACAGTTATCCATCGCCGCGATCAATTACGGGCACAGCCAACTTTACAAAAAAGGGCTTTTGCCAATGAAAAGATGAATTTCATTTGGAATGCAGAAACTGAATCAATAGATGGGGATGGCAATCGCGTTACTAGTGTTACATATAAAGATAAGGAAACGGGTATTACTAAGAAATTAACTACTCGTGGGGTCTTTATTTATGTTGGTGTGATTCCGCAAACTGCTCCTTTAAAAGACATCGGTATTGTTAACGAGCAGGGCTGGATTCCTACTGACGAACATATGAAAACTAAAGTGGCCGGTATCTTTGCTGTAGGAGATGTCCGGGCAAAAGATTTACGGCAAATTGCTAATGCTGTTGGTGACGGTAGCATTGCTGGACAAGAAGCTTATAATTATTTACAAGCTTTAAATGATTAAAAAACTTAAAAAAGAATTCAGCTTGTGGGTTGAATTCTTTTTTTTAGTTAATAAATGCTAGAATAGGGGTTATGAAAACGAATTTATTATAGAAAAAGAGGTTTAGTGCAGTAATGAGTGCAAAAGAAACTTTTAAAATATGGCAAAAAGCGCAAAATATGCCTGATTATTTGCAAGCACAATTAAATTTACTTGGTCAAAATGAACAGTGGATTGATGATGCCTTTGGTCAAGATATAAATTTTGGTACAGCTGGGATGCGCGGCAAACTTGAACCTGGAACTAATCGGATTAATTTATTTACAATTGGTCGAATCACTGAGGGACTAGCTCGTTTAATTGTTGAAAAAGGTTGTAAAGAAAAAAAAGCGGGGGTAGTGATTTCTTTTGATTCACGCTATCATTCGCGTGAGTTTGCTGAACATGCGGCTAGAATTTTAGGATTTCATGGTATTCAAGTTTATTTATTTGATGATATTCGGCCCACACCAGAATTATCTTACGCTGTTCGTCACTTAAAGGCCTTTGCAGGAATCAATATCACGGCTTCGCATAATGCCAAAGAGTATAATGGCTATAAAGTTTATGGGGCTGATGGCGCGCAGATGGGACCTGCTGACGCAAATCGAGTATTTACTTATGCCCAAAATGTAGAAGATATTTTTCAAGTTGAGGCAGCTAGTGTAGCCGAATTACGCTCTGCCGGCTTACTTAAATTAATTGGTGAAGATATTGACGAGCAATATTTAGCCAGATTACAAACGGTTTGTGTTAATTCAAATATGATTGCCAAAAATGCTAGCAGACTAACAATTATTTATACGCCGTTACACGGAACTGGTAAAATATTATATGACCGTGCGTTTAGGCAAGGGGGATTTACTAATGTAATACCAGTTCCGAGCCAATCGATTATTGACCCCGAATTTCCAACTACTAAGAAACCCAATCCCGAGTACCGGGATGTATTTGATGTAGGAATTAAATTAGCTAATGAAAAAAATGCGGATTTGATTATTGCAACTGATCCAGATGCTGATCGGATGGGGGCTTGTGTCAGAACAAAGACTGGTAATTTTGAGGTTTTAACCGGTAATCAGATAGCAACATTAATGATTTATTATTTGTTGACTAATTTAAAAGAAAGTCAGCGCCTTTCTAATGATTATGAGTTAATCACTTCAATAGTTTCAAGTAGCATGCCACTTAAAATTGCTCAAGATTTCGGGATAAGAACTAAGTCTGTTTTAACTGGCTTTAAGTTTATTGGTGAAGAAATTGATCGGCTGGCAAGAGAAAAGGATGGCAAATTTTTAATGGGCTTTGAAGAAAGCTATGGTTATTTATTTAAGCCATTTGCTCGTGATAAGGATGCGATGCAAGGGGCATTGATGTTTGCTGAAGTTGCTGCATATTATGCTAGTCGAGGAATGACCGTATTTGACGGCTTAAACGAAATATGGAAAAAATACGGCACTTCTTATGAAATTACTACTGCAATTGAGATGCCTGGAATTGATGGGCAAAGCCAAATGAACAAGTTAATGAGTCAATTGCGTAGTGAGCAACTAACACAAATTAATGGAAGTAAAGTTGTCAAAACGCAAGATTTTTTACAGCAAAAAGAAATAGTTAATAATGAAGTAAAATCACTAAGCGAACTACCACCAGCTAACGTATTAAAGTATTACTTAGCTGATGAAACTTGGCTTGCCCTGCGTCCTTCTGGAACTGAGCCAGTAATTAAAGCCTATGTTGGAGTTAACCAGTCAAGTATTGCAAAAGCTAAGTCTAAAGCTGAACAGTACCAAGTAACTTTAAAACAATTATTACAATAAGCAAATATTGTGCGAAAATATGTTCGAGAGCGTAAAATAATATCTGTCAATTGAGAGTTGGACTGTGAATGTCCAACTTTTTTAGAAGGAGCCTTTCTATGATTAAACGACAAGAAAAACGAAAATTTGAGCTTGTATCTAAGTTTAAGCCTGCGGGCGATCAAGAGCAGGCAATTACTAAACTAACAGCTGGCTTTAACAATGGATATAAAGAGCAGATTCTTGAAGGGGCCACCGGGACAGGTAAAACTTTTACGATGGCTAATATTATTGCTCAACTTAATAAACCAACTTTGGTTATTTCACATAATAAAACGTTAGTTGGCCAACTTTATGGTGAATTCAAGGAATTTTTTCCTAATAATGCAGTTGATTATTTTGTTTCATATTATGATTATTATCAGCCAGAGGCTTATGTGCCTCAATCCGACACATACATTGAAAAGGACTCCGCTATTAACGATGAAATCGATCAGTTACGTCATCAAGCAACTAGTGATTTAATGGAGCGCAATGACGTAATTGTGGTTGCCTCTGTTTCATGTATTTATGGTTTAGGCGATCCTAAGGAATATTCTGCTAGTGTAATTACGGTTCATGAGGGTGATGACTATGGGCGCAATACGCTTTTGCGAAATTTAGTCAATATTCAATATGACCGTAATGATATCGATTTTCAGCGGGGACGTTTTCGTGTACGTGGGGATGTAGTGGAAATTTTTCCAGCTGGAAATTCTAATCATGCTTATCGAATTGAATTTTTTGGTGATGAAATTGACCGGATTGTGGAGATAGATTCCCTAACTGGTGAAGTAATAGGCGAAAGAGAAAGTATTTCACTTTTTCCTGCCACTCATTTCATGACTAATGAAGAACAATTGCGGCGTGCTATTAAGGCAATTTCGCAAGAAATGAAAGTTCAGGTAAAAGAATTTGAGGGACAAGGTAAACTATTAGAAGCGGAACGGATTAAACAGCGGACAACTTTCGATCTCGAAATGATGGGTGAAGTAGGCTATACTAACGGGATTGAAAATTATTCGCGGCATATGGAAGGGCGAAAAGAAGGTGAACCGCCCTATACACTGTTAGATTTCTTTCCAGATGATTTTTTAATTTTGATTGATGAGTCGCATGCTACAATGCCTGAAATTCGGGCCATGTATAATGGTGACCGTAACCGAAAAAAGACCCTGATTGATTATGGCTTTCGTTTACCCTCAGCCCTTGATAACCGGCCACTAAAAATAGCAGAATTTGAGCAGCATGTTAATCAAATTTTATATGTTTCAGCTACTCCAGGTGATTATGAGTTAGCGCGGACAGATCACAAGGTGGAGCAGATAATTCGGCCGACAGGGTTGCTTGATCCTAAAATTGATGTTCGACCAGTTGCAGGTCAAATTGATGATTTAGTTGGAGAAATCAATCAACGCATTGACCATAACGAACGTGTTTTTGTAACAACCTTAACCAAAAAAATGGCTGAAGATTTAACGGATTATTTAAAAGATATTGGAATTAAAGTGCAATATTTACATTCAGATGTTAAAACACTAGAACGGATGCAAATTTTGCATGATTTACGAGAAGGTAAGTATGATGTTTTAATTGGGATTAATTTGTTGCGTGAGGGAATTGATGTACCAGAAGTTTCCCTAGTGGCTATTCTAGATGCTGACAAAGAAGGCTTTTTGCGGGCTTATCGTCCCTTAGTTCAAACAATGGGGCGAGCTTCACGTAATGCAAATGGTGAAGTTATTTTGTATGCGGATACGATTACTGACTCAATGCGCCAAGCAATTGAGTCAACTAAGCGTAGACGTGACTTACAAATTAAATTTAACGAAGAACATCAACTTAAACCGCAGACAATTATTAAACCAATTAGAGCAGTTATTTCGGCAACTAAAGCAGTTGATGAAGAACAAAATGAAAGCTTTGCTGATTTAAATTTTGACGAATTGAATGCTAAACAAAAGAAAACAATGATTAAAGACTTGCGTCAGCAAATGCAGCAAGCTGCTAAAAAATTGGATTTTGAAGGAGCAGCCACTTTGCGTGATGCAATAATGGAATTGGAGAGTTCTACTAGAAAACCAAGTATCAAAAAAGGAAATAAAATAAATGGCAAATAATCAAATTGTTATTCGTGGTGCACGAGAACATAATTTAAAAAATATTAGCTTAACAATTCCTAAGGACAAATTAGTTGTAATAACTGGTTTATCTGGTTCAGGTAAAAGTTCATTAGCTTTTGATACCCTATATGCTGAGGGACGAAGACGTTATGTCCAATCACTTTCAAGTTATGCAAGACAGTTTTTAGGACAAATGGATAAGCCTGACGTTGATGCAATTGATGGCTTAAATCCCGCAATTTCGATTGATCAAAAAACCACATCGCATAATCCACGTTCAACTGTTGGTACAGTGACTGAGATTAATGATTATCTGCGATTATTATGGGCACGAGTTGGTCATCCAATTTGTCCCAATGATCAAACCCCAATTGAACGGCAATCAGCCGAACAAATGGTTGACCGTATTTTAGAATTACCTGATCGGAGTCGAATTCAATTGCTAGCCCCGGTTATTCGAGCTAAGCGCGGTGCCCACCAAGAGGTCTTTAAGCGTGTTCAACGTGCAGGTTATGTCCGTGTAATTGTTGATGGTGAGATGCATGAAATCGGTGATGATTTTACGCTTGATAAAAATAAAAGGCATACTATTGATATTGTAGTTGATCGCTTAGTTATTAAAGATGGTATTCGCTCGCGTTTATTTGACTCAGTAGAAGCAGCGTTGCGCTTGTCTGATGGATATATGAATGTGGACGTGATTAATAGTGAGATGCTCAACTTTTCAGAATACTACGCTTGTCCGAAATGTGGCTTTACAGTTGGCGAAATGGAACCACGACTTTTTTCGTTTAATGCTCCTTTTGGTGCTTGTCCAGATTGTGACGGTTTAGGCATAAAATTAGCGGTAGATGAAGAATTAGTTATTCCGGATCAAAGTAAAACCTTGGCAGCAGGGGCAATTGCACCATGGAAAAATTCTAAATACTACAGTGAAATGCTAACTCAAGCTTGCGCTGCCTTAAAGATACCGCTAGATAAGCCCTTTGGAAAATTAACCAAAAGACAAAAAGAAATAATTTTGCATGGTTCAACTAAAAAAATAAAATTTCATGTGACTGGTGATTTTGGTGTTAATGATACAACTGCTCCTTTTGAGGGCGTAATGGAGAATGTGGAAAAGCGTTATTTGCATCCTATGTCTAAATTTATGCGTGATGTGATGGCCAAGTATATGGCAGAATTAACTTGCTCAACCTGTCATGGCAAGCGGTTAAATCGCAAAGCTTTAGCTGTTAAAATAATGGGTAAAGATATTGCGGAAACATCAAATTTAGCGATTAGTAAAGCCATAGAATTTTTTAATCATATTCAGCTTAGTGAGCAAGAAGAAGTTATTGCTAATCCAATTTTAAAAGAAGTGCGTGATCGCTTAACTTTCCTAGATAGCGTGGGCCTTGATTATCTGACTTTATCACGAACTGCTAATACTTTATCTGGTGGTGAAGCGCAACGTATAAGATTAGCTACCCAAATTGGGTCTAATTTATCAGGTGTAATGTATGTCTTAGATGAACCCTCGATTGGTCTGCATCAACGTGATAATGATCGCTTGATTGCTGCCCTAAAAAGAATGCGTGATTTGGGGAACTCCCTAATTGTGGTTGAACATGATGATGAAACTATGCGCCAGGCAGATTATTTAATTGATATGGGACCAGGTGCTGGTAGTTTTGGTGGTAAAATTATGGCTGCTGGCACACCAAAAGAAGTTGAAAAAAATACCAAATCACTAACCGGCCAATATCTAGCTGGTAAAAAATTTGTACCGGTTCCTTTAACAAGGCGTAAGGGTAATGGCAAAAAGATAACTATAACTGGAGCAGCGGAAAACAATCTTAAAAATATAAAGGTAGACTTCCCGCTAGGTAAGTTAATAGTAGTAACTGGGGTTTCCGGTTCAGGAAAGTCAACTTTGATTAATATGATTTTGAAAAGGGTATTAGCGCAAAAGTTAAATCGCAATCAAACTAAACCTGGTAAATATCAGAGCATTAGCGGGTATAAGAATATTGAGAAAGTTATTGATATTGATCAAAGTCCAATTGGGCGAACTCCAAGAAGTAACCCGGCAACTTATACTAGCGTTTTTGATGATATTCGCTCGCTTTTTGCGCAGACTAATGAAGCCAAGTTACGAGGCTACACTAAAGCAAGATTTTCATTTAATGTCAAAGGTGGACGTTGTGAAGCGTGTCATGGGGATGGAATTATTAAGATTGAAATGAACTTTTTACCGGACGTTTATGTACCGTGTGAAATTTGTCATGGCAATCGTTATAATTCAGAAACACTTGAGGTAACTTACCGTAATAAAAACATTGCACAGGTGTTAGACATGACAATTGTTGATGCGTGTGACTTTTTTAAAAACATTCCTAAGATTGCGCGCAAGCTACAAACAATTGTTGATGTGGGCTTGGGTTATGTTAAATTAGGTCAGTCTGCTACTACATTATCTGGTGGTGAAGCTCAACGGATGAAGTTAGCGGCTGAACTACAAAAACTTTCAACTGGTAAAAACTTTTATATCTTAGATGAGCCAACCACTGGGTTACATACGGATGATATTAAGCGTTTACTTGAGGTGCTCCAAAGGTTAGTAGATCAAGGAAATACTGTTTTAATTATTGAACATAATTTAGATGTTATTAAAAGTGCAGATTGGTTGATTGATTTAGGACCTGAAGGAGGAGAAAGAGGTGGCACAATTATTGCGACTGGAACTCCAGAAAAACTTGTTCAAGTTAAAGAAAGCTATACCGGACAATACCTTAAACCAGTGCTGGAGCGTGACAAAATTTTAACAGAAAGCGCTAACAAAAAAGCAAACAAATAGTAATTATTTTTAATACAGTGTAGAATACTCTTCAAGGGGGAAAAGAGATGGATAATTTTTCTACTTATAGGGAAAAGCATGGCTTTAACTGGGCTGCTTTAATAGCTGGTGTACTAATGGTTGTTGCTGGGCTATTCTTGATACTTCATCCTGGCCGAGCTTTGCATGCTTTTGTATTACTTTTTGCTATCTTGTCGATTGTTCAAGGTTTTGTTTGGTTAGCAGTTTATAGTCATTTACGTTATTTTATTTCCTTTAGTTGGCTAGCAATTGTTTCTGGAGTTATTGATATTATAATTGGTATTTTATTTCTCTATTCGTATGATGCCGCAGGACTGACTATTGCTTATTTATTTGCTTTTTGGTTTTTATTTGATTCCGTATCAGGTATTAGCTTTAGCTGGCATCTAAAAAGTACATTAGGTCCTTACTTTTGGATTAATATGATTTTGAGTGTTTTAAGCTTATTTATCGCCATTGGGATGATGTTTAACCCAGCATTATCGGCATTAACTCTAATTTGGCTAGTTTCATTCTGGTTATTAATTTTTGGAGTAAGTGAGATTGTAGCAGCATTTGGAAATCGTTAATTGTTATAGATGAAAAGTTCGTTTGAGAACTTTTTTTTTATAAAAAAATATGAAAACTGTGTGTGCTATAATTTAGATGATAGGAGACTTATGAAATGGCTGATGAAAAAAAGCAGTTACTGATTGTAACGGGAATGAGTGGTGCCGGTAAAACTGTAGCATCACATGCCTTAGAAGATATGGGGTATTTTGTTGTTGATAATTTACCACCGACGCTTTTACCTAGCTTTTGGGAACTGATTGTTAATTCAGATGATTTTACTAAAGTGGCAGTCGTTGTAGATTTACGCGTTAAAAATTTTTATAAAGATTTGCTCAATGAAGTAAATTCATTAGAAGATAATGGTAGTGTTCGTTCAATCATTGTTTTTTTGGAAGCGGCTGATGACACTTTAGTTGCCCGCTACAAGGAGACTAGGAGAATTCCACCATTAGGTAAAAGCGGACGTTTGCTTGATGGTATTTTAGAAGAACGTCAGATACTAACAGGCATTAAAAACCGCGCTAATTATATAATTGATACTTCAGATTTGTCTCCGCAACAGCTAAAGCAAAAATTGCTTAATGAGTTTAGTGATCAAGCAAAACAGCCATTTTCAGTTGAAGTAATGTCATTTGGCTTTAAATATGGTCTCCCCATCGATGCAGATATTGTAATGGATGTTCGTTTTTTGCCGAATCCTTTTTATTTGCCTGAACTTAGACCATTTACGGGTCTTGATAGACGAGTTTTTGATTATGTAATGAATAAAGAAGAAACGCAAGTTTTTTATCATAAACTGCTTAACCTAATTGAGTGTACCTTACCAAGTTACATTAAGGAAGGTAAGGCTAAGCTGACAATTGCTATTGGCTGTACTGGTGGTCAACATCGTAGTGTTGCAATTGCTAAGCAACTGGCTCATGATTTAGCCAATAATTATACAGTTGATCTTACCCATCGTGAAATTAGTCGTTATATTAGAAAAAGGTAAAGTATGAAGTATGAAGATGCAAAAGTAGTTCGGATAACTAAAAGTAGACGACCACAAGTTGTGGTGATTGGTGGTGGCACCGGCCTACCCGTGGTTTTAAATGCTTTAAAAGATCAAAATGCCGAAATTACCGCTATTGTTACCGTATCTGATGATGGCGGTTCATCAGGCTCAATTCGTAATTTTATTAATGTTGTTCCACCAGGTGATATTCGGAATGTTTTAGTTTCTTTGAGTGAAATATCGCAAGAAGAAAAGGATATTTTTCAATATCGCTTTGATTCATCTGATTCTTTCTTTTCTGGTCATGCAATTGGTAATTTAATTATTGCCGCTTTAAACGAAATGCATGGTAATATTTTTGATGCCGTTCAATCCCTTTCCAGAATGATGCGGGTTGATGGTCATGTTTTTCCAGCTTCTAATGAACCGTTAACTTTAAATGCAGAATTTATTGATGGCACAATTCAAGCTGGTGAAAAAGAAATTACTAATCAAGATAAGAGAATTAAACGAGTGTGGGTAACTAATACTAATTTGGCGGCCGAACCTGAGGCAGTGCCACCTGTACTGGATGCTATTATGCAGGCTGATGCAGTAGTATTAGGACCGGGTAGTTTATTCACTTCGATTTTACCTAATTTAATGATCCCTAACTTGGGCGAAGCAGTGCGTCAAACTGAAGCTGAAGTTATTTATATATGCAATATTATGACTCAGCTAGGTGAAACAGACCATTTTTCTGATTGCGAGCATGTTTCAGTAATTAATAAGCACTTAGGAGGGCATTATATTAACACTACCTTGGTTAATGGGGCCAAAATTGATATGTCTAAATTTAATCCTAAAGATTATGATGCGTATATTGAACCAGTTAAAAACGATTTTGCTGGTTTACGTGCGCAAGGTAGCCGCGTAATTACTGATGATTTTATTGATCAACGTAGTGGGTTAGTTTTTCATGATGGACAAAAAGTAGCTAAGGAGATTATTAATTTGGCTTTTGCTGCAATGTCTCGTAGAAAGGAATAGTTAAATAATGGCAAGCTATGCAAGCAAGGTGAAGAAAGAATTAACTTCATTAACAATTCATCCAGAACATGCTAAGGCGGAGCTGGCTGCTTTTTTACGTATGAATGGTGTTTTGAATTTTCATGATCACCGGTATAGTCTTGATATTACTACTGAAAATCCAGCAATTGCCCGCCGAATTTTTTCCTTGATAAAAACGGCTTATAAAGTAGAACCACTTTTGATTGTTTCACGTAAAATGAAATTGAAAAAAAATAATCAATACTTAGTTCGTTTGCAAAATCATGTTCATGAAATTCTAACTAATCTAGAAATCTTAGCTGCTGATTTAGGGATAATTACGCGAGTTCCTCCCCGAATTACCTCTTCCCGTGAAGGTGCTATGTCTTATTTACGGGGGGCTTTTTTGGCTAGTGGTAGTGTGAATAATCCTGAAACTAGTAGATATCATTTAGAAATTTATTCAGCTTATGAGGATCATAATAATGACTTGTTGGAATTAATGAATCACTATTTTCATCTTAATGCTAAGACGACTAAACGGCGGCGTGGTTTTATTGTTTACTTAAAAGAAGCAGAGAAAATTGGCGATTTTTTGCATATCGTTGGGGCTTTTAACGCAATGTTATCGTTTGAAGATTTACGTATTATGCGGGATATGCGTAATTCAGTTAATCGGTTAGTTAATTGTGATACGGCTAACTTAAAAAAGACAGCTACTGCGGCGGCTAAGCAAGTCGAAGACATTGAATTAATTGAACGTAAAATTGGTTTAGAAAATATTCCAGAAAAATTACAGACGATTGCCCGGCTTAGGTTAGCTAATCCGGAATTGTCTTTAAAGGAGCTAGCCCAGCAAATACCAGATGGACCAATTTCTAAATCAGGTGCCAATCACCGCTTAAAAAAATTGCATGATTTGGCGCAAAGTCTGCAAGATTAGTAATAAAAAAAGCTCCCAGTAAAAGGGGAGCTTTTTTTATTACTAATCTTGTTTTTGATTGACCATAATTTCGTCAATTAGGCCATAATCTTTAGCTTCTTCAGCTGTTAGATAATTATCACGTTCAGTATCTTTTTGAATTTTCTCAAGTGGTTGCCCAGTAGTTTCATGTAAAATCTTGTTAATCTTCTCGCGACTCTTCAAAATTTCATTGGCTGCAATTTGAATATCAGTTTGCTGTCCTTGAGCTCCACCTAAAGGTTGATGAATCAAGACTGTTGAATTTGGCAAAGCAAACCGCTTTCCCTTAGCTCCACTGGTTAAAAGGATGGAGGCCATTGAAGCAGCCATACCAATTGCAATAGTGGAAACATCAGATTTAATGAAATTCATGGTGTCCATAATTGCCAAGCCGGAGGTGATTACACCACCAGGAGAATTAATATAAAGAGAAATGTCTTTAGTATTGTCTTGGGCGTCAAGAAACAATAATTGTGCGATTATTGTATTAGCCATGTCGTCATTAATTTCACCGCTAAGCATAATAATGCGGTCCTTTAATAAGCGTGAATAGATGTCATAAGCACGTTCACCACGTGCAGTTTGTTCGATAACTGTAGGTACTAGCATCTTTTCTACCTCCTAGTTTAAATTAAAAATATTAGCACTCTAAATAGTACAGTGCTAATTAAATCACTTACATTAAGTGCTGTCAATGAAAGTGTATCAAATTTGTATTCTCTGTAATGTTATTTTTATATTATAATATAAAGTGAATTTAAAATTTTGGAGGAACTATTTTGAAGCTTTTTAAAAAATTAGCTGCGATTACACTATTATTGTCAAATTTTGCTGTTTCAAGTCAATTAGCAACTGTTTCAGTTCTAGCGGCAGATGCAAGTGATTCGCAAGCACAAAGGCAAGATCAAGAGCAAGATGATGCTAGTAAGTCAGTTGATGATACTAAATCTGATAGTGATGATTCAAACAGTCGAGACAGGGATAAGACTGATAGCTCTGACAAGGATAAGACTGATGATAATCAGTCAGCAGTCCAAAGAAAAACTAAACCTAAGCAAACGATTACAGGTTTTTCAATGATGACTAAAGTTGCCGGTACTAAGAATTATGCGGTATGGCAAGATGTAGTTGATGGTAAAGTTAGCAAAAAAATCGCTGATGGAATTAACTATCGTTATAGCCATATTCAATCAGATCAATTAATTGAAACTAAGAAAAATCGCTACTGGCGTATATATGTAAACGGTCGTGAAGTAGGCTATGTTAATGAAAAATTCTTTGCCCGTAATCAAATTGCCGTACCCAAGACTGTAAGTCTGGTACGTAATGAGTATTATAGCTTTTTCCCTAAAGATGCAATCTCATACGTAACTAACGGCATGGGTACAGTAATCGATAATGAACAAGTTCAGGTTTCAAGAGATAGTATTGATTGCGCTACTCCTAAAACTTATAAAGTTAAATATACTTACGGTGATACTTCTGCGACCGTAAAAGTTACCGTCAGAAAGAGTACTACAGAAGGTATTGCTGACGCTGAAGTAGTCAATTCTTTTCCGGCCCAGGAAGGGACTAATGACTATAAAACTTGGAAAACACATTATGGTTCTTCTGTTAACTACATCAGCCCTAATGAATATAGCCCCGAAAATGATTCGCGCGAATTAACTAGTGGCGACTTAACACTTAGAACGCGCTTTTATCAACCTGTTTTGTTAAGTGTTAAAGATCCAAGTGATGATAATATTAACCGTGTAGGGCATATTCCAGAAGGATTAACTGTTTCACAAGGTTGGGCTTATACTAGTCTTTTAAGTCATACAAACTTAAATAATGGCCATATTGTTGGTTATGACTTAAATAATTTAAAGAGTCCTTATAATGCGCAACACTTACTTGATATGTCCCAAAAAGCTTTTAACAATTATGTCAAACATATTAAGGTTAGTCCATATATTCCAATTGGGCATGGTCAAGCCATGGGGGCTAGTGATAAATATATTTATGTTTTAAATAATATAAATACGATTCGTGATGGACGACCTGATTCAGAAGAATTAATTCAAATACGTAAAAGTGACTTACAAATCAATAAAATTTGGACAATTAAAACCTGGGTTGGTGATCAAACTAATCCGCGTTATTTCCAAAATGGAGTAATGATGTCTGATTATGAGATGTACACCGTTTACCGTGATACTAAAAATAATTGCTATGAATTTTGGCAATTAACACGCAGTGGTGATAATTGGTATCCTAAATTAGTGGGTAAGACTAGTGGTAGTTTTGTTAATAACAATGCCCCCTGCCAAGGCCTTACTTATGATCCTAAACACAAAAATTTCTATTTAGCTTTTAATGATTTAATTTTTAAACTCGGTCGTGATGGTACTTTAAAGCAAACTTACTCATTCGATACTGGACGCGAAATTGAGGGAATGTCAGTTAGTGGGAATAAATTATATGTTAATCTGGCTCAACGAGCAGAATTATTAGAAAGTATGGCTATTAAGTAAGTAGTCGAAACAAAAAAAGAGCTAAAAAGCTCTTTTTTTTGTTTCTAAAATTTAAGCTTGCTAAAAATAAAAAATTATTAAAAGGTTAATCTATTTAATAATAAATGTTATTAAAACTTAAAAAAATCCAATAATTGACATAAATAATTAATTATTATATCAATTTATATTCTGAAAGCGTATACTGGAATCTTTGGTATATAAGCAAATTTAAGCGCTTGATTATTATTTAAAAATAACATTTGATATGTATATTTGTACCCTTTTATATTGCTAATTAAATTTGATTTTATATAAACTTCAACTACTTGGCTGATAGAGCTAACATAAACATAGTAATTTTATATTCAGTTTTTGATGTATAGATATAATTGCACAGTTGTCTGTATATTCATTAACTATTTATAACAAATTATCACCAATGAAAAGTGTTTGCTGTGAGCAACTGCTTTAACAGTAAAGTAAGCGCTAAGCATTAATTTGGTTACTTCTTTGTATGATAATTGGCTCTAATAATAGTGGCAGTTGAAAGGGATAGATTTTTAATTATACATGTGTATAAGATGACTAATCTAACATAAATAGTCACATTGGTAATGGTAAATTACACACGCAATGAAGATAACAGAATTTTTACAATTTAATTAATGCTTGCTACTTAAGTTACTGTTAATAACTTGCTTAGGTTTGTGAGGTTTAGAAATAATGAGTAAAAATAGTTTTTATAAAAAAATGATAATTTCTGTAGCTGGTGCTGCACTATTATCCGTTGGAGTTACTGAAAGCACTACTGCTACTAATAATGTTAGCGCTGCTACAGTAAAATCAGCTAAGAAAGTTGTTGCAAAAACCAAGGTTGTTGGTGCAACTTCTGCTGTTTACAAAAAAGCTGGTAAAAAAGTAGTTAAGACTAAGCAGACTATTAGTGCTGGTAAGAAAGTTAAGACTTATGGTAAAAAGACCATTGCTGGTGTGGCATATTACAGTATTGGTAAAGACCAATATGTTAAGGCTGCTAACCTTGATGGTAAAACCCGTCAGCTTGCTAAGAGTGTAGCTTTGTATGCTAGAAGCGGTAAAGTAATTAAAAATAGCAAGTTACGTAAAGGGCAAAGCGTTAAAGTTTATGGTACTGCTGTAACTATTAAGGGTAAAAAGTATTACTCAACTGGTAAGGGTTATGTTGCGGTAAAGGCTTTGGCTAAGAAAGTTGCCGAAGAAGTTCCAAACAACAAGACGAACATGCCAGCAACAGATACTAATAAACCAGCTGATAACAATAAACCAGCTGAAAATACTAATAACCCAAGCTCTAACAACACAAATACAAATAATTCTGGTTCAAGTTCGAATACTGGTACAGGCAATACTAATAATCCAGTTGATACCATGAAAGATGCTAAAGCAGTTGCAACTAAGGCCATTGATGATGCAGCAACAGCAACTAAGACCAGAATCGATAAGAATGCTAGTTTAACTGATGCACAAAAAGCAGCAGCTAATAAAGCGGTTGATGCTGTAGCTAGTCAAGCTAAGGCTGCAATTAACAATGCCAAGACAATTGAAGAAATTGCTAAAGCTCAAAAAGATGGTGTTGCTAATGTTAATGCTAAAGATACAACTAAGCCAGGTGACTCCTTAGAAGATCAAAAATTAATGGCCGTTGGTGTCTTAGAAGATGCCGCAAATGAAGCTAGATTAAAAATTGTTTCATCCAATTTATCTGCAGCCGACAAGGCTAAGGCAATTGATGCAGTGAATAAGGTCCTAAGTGAAGGTAAGACTGCGATTGAACAAGGTAATACAGTTGATGAAGTCTTACAAATGAAGGCGCAGACTGTAGCTAAAATCAAGCAACAAGTTCCAGCAGATACCTTGAAAGAAGCTAAAGCTGCAGCAGCTAGTGTTTTAGATGATGCCGCAAACGAAGCTAGAGTACAGATTACTTCTTCTAGTCTATCAAAAGATGATAAGGCTAAAGCAATTGATGCAGTGAACAAGGCCTTAAGTGAAGGTAAAGTTGCTGTTGAACAAGGTAATACAGTTGATGAAGTCTTACAAATTAAGACTAAGGCTGTAAATGAAATCAGAAAACAAGTTCCAGCAGATACCTTGAAAGAAGCTAAAACTGCTGCAGCTAGTGTCTTAGATGATGCCGCAAATGAAGCTAGATTAAAAATTACCTCTTCCAGTCTATCAAAAGATGATAAGGCTAAAGCAATTGATGCAGTGAACAAGGCCTTAAGTGAAGGTAAAGTTGCTGTTGAACAAGGTAATACAGTTGAAGAAGTTTTACAAATAAAGGCGCAGACTGTAGCTAAAATCAAGCAACAAGTTCCAGCAGATACCTTGAAAGCAGCTAAAGCATCAGCAGCTAGTGTCTTAGAAGATGCAGCAAATGAAGCTAGAGCGCAGATTATGGCTTCTAAATTATCTGATACTGACAAGTCCGAGGCAATTAACGCAGTAAACAAGGCCTTAAGTGAAGGTAAAGTTGCAATTAAGCAAGGGGAAACAGTTGAAGAAGTCTTACAGATGAAGGCTAAGGCTGTAAGTGAAATCAGAAAACAAGTTCCAGCAGATACCTTGAAAGAAGCTAAAGCTGCAGCAGTTAACGTTTTAGAAGATGCCGCAAATGAAGCTAGAGCACAGATTATGACTTCTAAATTATCTGATACTGACAAGTCCAAGGCAATCGATGCAGTAAACAAGGCCTTAAGTGAAGGTAAGACTGCGATTGAACAAGGTAATACAGTTGAAGAAGTTTTACAAATAAAGGCGCAGACTGTAGCTAAAATCAAGCAACAAGTTCCAGTGGATCCGTTAAATAATACTAGAAATGCAGCGATTAATGCAATTGAAGATGCAGCAATAGCAGCTAATGCGCAAATTGATAATAGTACTTTGCCAAGTGCAGACAAAACTAAGGCAAAAACACATATTTCTAATGCTGTAACAGCTGCTAAAAAAATAATTAATGATGAACAAACTAAATCAGCTGATATTGTGAAAATTACTAATTCATGGATTAGCACTATTAAACAGTTTGTACCAACCGATACTTTAAAAGATGCTAAACTATTAGCTGCTAAAGCGATTGATGATGTTGTTAAGGAAGCTAAAAATAATATTAGTAAGAGTATCTTATCAAATGAAGACAAAGCCAAAATGCAAGCTCATGTTGATAATATTGCAACAGATGCTAAAAAGGCAATTAATGATGCTACTAGTCTAGAAATGATTGCAAAAACGCAAAGCGATTGGACTAATAACATTAATACCGCTGCTCCTAAAAACATAAAATGGCAAGGATTAGACTTAACTTTAATCAATGGTGTCTTGAAAATAAAAGGTAGTACTACAACTATTAAAGATCCTGCAACAATATTATCTGCTTTGAACACAGCAAATATTGATCCAGATGAAGTTACCAGCATTTCAATTGAAGGAAATTTGAAGTTATCTGGTAAAGTTGATGAATTATTTAGTAGTTTACATAAATTACAAAAAATTGATGGTTTATCATTATTAGATATCAGTGAAGCTACTAGTATACAATCAATGTTTTATGGTTGTAAGGATTTAAAGGAATTAGATCTAAGTAGCTTTAATACTAACAAAGTTACTGATATGCATAGTATGTTTAAGAAATGTTTCAATTTAAGTAAGATAACATTTGGAAAAGATTTCAGTACGAAATTAGTTACTGATATGCATGGAATGTTTGGCGACTGCAGTGTATTGACAGGATTAGACCTAAATGGTTTTGATACCTCTAATGTCACAGATATGCGAGAAATGTTTGCAGGTGATAAGCAGTTAACTAAGTTA
Organism: Lactobacillus sp. ESL0225; assembly: GCF_003692905.1. Taxonomy (NCBI): domain Bacteria; kingdom Bacillati; phylum Bacillota; class Bacilli; order Lactobacillales; family Lactobacillaceae; genus Lactobacillus; species Lactobacillus sp. ESL0225. The sequence continues at coordinate 180,771 of NZ_REHK01000006.1, forward strand.
GATTTGAGTAAGTTTAATACTGATAAAGTTACTGATATGTATGATATGTTTTATTGCTGCTCTGGTTTAACAGATTTAGATTTAAGTAATTTTAATATAAGTTTATCTACTAATACTGAAGATTTATTTAATGGTGATATAGCTTTAAGTAATATTAAAATTTCAGGCAAATTATTAGATTTATTGAGAAATTTAATAAAAGATAATGGCTTAGATGTAAACAAATTACATTTAGAGGTATTACCAATCATGTCAAGTAATAAATAATAGTACTTTATATATTAATTTTTATTGATAAGAAGCGACAAGCTATTAAGGCTTATCGCTTTTTTTGTTACAAAGTTTACTAAATTAAAAATAATATATTTGTATATATTTTGTATACATACTTGCATATTTAATAGATGTTATGTATACTTTGTTAAATAATTATCCCAACTATAGTGCCTTGAGTTATATTATTTAAAAAGAGATATTTCATATGTATGTAAACAAAAAATTATTTAAAGCAAAGTTATTATTTATTAGTATATACGTATTTGTCTTGTTCATGATTGGCTTTGATGTCATTAAAGCAGATACCCAGAATATTAGTGCAACTGACCAAGCAGCAGCTACATCTTATCAGATCCAATCCAGTGAAGATAATGGTAATAATGAAGAAATTAATTATTTTGAATCAAACCAAGATCAAGGCACAAGTGATGTATCTAGACAAGAGTCTAGTCAAATTGCTACAGAATTGCAAACTGATCCGCCTATTCCTAGGCTAGCCCTAGCACCGATTCAATGGGGAAATTCACAGTTAGCTTTTGATCAAACTACGGGTGTAGTGACAATTAACGGGGGACTAGTTAATAATCCATTACCAATTTCTCGAGTACTCCAACAAGAGCGAAATAATATCAAAAGTATAAAAATTACGGCTCCTTTAACAATCACTGGATCGGCAAGTTATCTGTTTGCCTCATTGCCGAATTTGACTACAATTGAAGGGCTAAATCTGGTAGATACTACGGCAATTACTGATATGTCAGATATGTTTAATAACTGCCGTAATTTGACAAGCTTAAAGATCCAATCCTTTAATACGGCCCAGGTTACTAATATGGGTGGTATGTTTAATGGGTGTGAAAGTCTTGCTAAATTAGATTTGGCATCCTTTAATACGGCCCAAGTTAAGAATATGAGATGGATGTTTCATAATTGCTATAGTTTGAAGCAGCTCGACTTAAGCTATTTTGACACTTCAAATACTGAAACAATGGAAATTATGTTTAATTCTTGTAAAAGTTTAACTAAGCTGGATTTGAGCAACTTCAATACTGCTAAAGTAACTAGTATGATGGCAATGTTTGATAATTGTGCCAGTTTAGTAGAATTAAATATTCGAAATTTCAATACTAAACAAGTTACGGACAAATCTTGGATGTTGGGGCTACCTAAGTTAAAGATTATTCATCTGGGTACGGAAATTACTGATTTGCAGAGAACCTATTTTTCAACTACTGGTGGTAAATGGGCTAATGTTGGTCGCGGTACGATTAATTCCCCAGAGAGTAGTAAAGTTTTTGCGGCAGCAGATTTAGAGCAAAACTATCACGGTGAAAAAGATGCGGATACCTATGTTCGTCTTGATTCAGATGTAGTTATCAGAGTCAAATACGTTGATGAAAATAATCAAGCGCTAGCGCCGGATGATATTTTAACTGGGAAACTTGGTGAAAATTATGTAACCACACCTAAGAACATTGCACAGTATTATCTTAAATACCAGCCTAGCAATGCTCAGGGAAAATTTGGCATATTTGAACAAGAAGTCATCTATGTTTATTCTCTGCTAAAGGATAGTGGCACTAGTAGGCCCCCACTTAAAGGCGCTGATATAATAATTCATTATCAGGATGCACAGGGTAATACAATAGCCTCAGATGAGATTCTTCACGGTAATGTTGGCGACGGCTATATTTCAATGAGCAAGGAAATAGCTGGTTATCAATTAAAAACTCGGCCAGATAATGCGACTGGATTTTTTACTGACCAGCCTCAAGTAGTTATTTATGTGTATACCAAATCTACTACTAGTGATAGCCCTCAATCTGGTGCTTCTATTATAGAGAAACCTAAGAATACTGATCCTGACTTGGGTCATTATGAGATAGCTTGCCCAGTTAATAAAGCAAAAAAGCAATTGGCGATTAAGGTTAATCACTTAGCTCGACCTACTAACTCAAGGCATCTTCATCCTGCTGCACCTAACAATTCTTTACCACAGACTGGCACCGATCAGAAACTGGCGAATCTATATTTTTTATTAGGAGGCATTTTATTATTAGTAAGTTTTGGCGGAGTAGTCTGGCACCTTGCTAAACAATTTTAAATAATGAAGCAATATTTTCTAAACCCGCAAACAGCGAATCAGCTATTTGCGGGTTTAGTGTTGGCGCCACTTTTTATGAGAGCGTAACAACATCAGTTTGAAGTTGAGGTGCTGAATGATAGTAATTAGCTGTAATTTTAAAGAAGTTGTTCATGTGCGAAATTATCAGTAAATTGTGAGTTTAATCATTGAGGGAATTATATTAAAGTTTTACTTTCAAATGGAATTTTAGTACAAACTAAAAGAACTCGCTCCGACTATAGGTCAGAATGAGTTCTTAAAGTAAATCAATTTAAAATGCCCTTTGGGCTTAAGCTTTATTTTCTTGATGATTGCGAATAGCCGGCAAAATTAACCCGAGTAAGAACAAGACAATCGGTGTTGCAATGTTTAGCGTTAAAGTTACTGGATCGGTTGAGTAAACTCCCAAAAGACAGCAAGCAAAATTAATAAAGAAAGCCCAGAAACCAGCAGAATATGCTAGCCATTGATGTTTAGTCATCTGGTAATTACCAGGGGTATGGAATTTTTTGATTTGCTTACGTAAAGCAATGTAAGCCACAAATACCCATAAATAACGCATTGGCATCACAATTGAGTTAAGCTTAATTAATTGAGCCATAACTGCTTGCGCATCAGGTAGTAGAGCTTGGAAGACAATTAAACCACCGGATAGAATGACGATCATCCAGATACCATTAATATATGCGCCATGCTTGTTAACTTTGAGTAATTTTTTAGGTATGTAGTCCTTCGCTTCTTTACTACCTAAAAGCATTCTCAATGGGGCATCAATACTCAATACTAACGTAGAGAATTGACCAATCACATTACACCATGAATAGATATACATGAATAAGCCGCCAACCCCATAATATTCACCTAACTTGTTGAAGGCCATGTAAGGTCCATTAGAAATGTACTCGTTAAGGTTATTATTAACAACTTTTGGATCAAACATCATTGCTAAAGCAATTGTTCCCAGAATGGCACAGACCATAACCATTATGGCTAAACCAATCATTGCTTTAGGGAAATTCTTTGAAGGGTCTTTCAGTTTATTAACGTAAGGTGATATTTTTTCACAACCCCCTACGGCAAAAACTAAAATAGATAAGGAAGTAAAGTATTTAACGTTAAAGTCAGGGATAAGATTCTTCACATTCCAACTTATGTTCATAAAACCTGCGTGAGGATTAATTGCTGGTGCGGCAAACATCATCAAAATAAATAAAATAGACATTATAAACATTGATGATCCAGCGATTGTTGACAAAGTCTTAATAACTGGGACACCGCGACTAGCTACCCAGCAGAAGAATAAGAAGACAACTAAAGTAGCTAATTGGGTCCAGGCAGTAGGTAAACTATCATACCAATTAGTATTACCGAAAATGCCCCAAGCCATACTCCTTAATCCACCGGTACCCTTACTTGAAATGTAAACAACATGGACTGCCCAAAAAGTCCACCCGGCGTAATAAGCCCATTTTGGTCCCATGGTAGCGTTAATCCAAGAAGAAACGCCACCTTCGGAATCTTTAAAAACAGATCCTAATTCGCCGACCATTAATGAATATGGAACGAAAAATAGTAGGAAAATTAAAATCCAACTAAAAATAACTTTTGTTCCATCAAAGTAGATGAAACCATTAACTACGTTACCAAATCCCCACACGGTCGAAAAGGCCATGATTGCTAGGGTGGTCCACATCATTTTTTTTGAATTTTTTTCTGATTCAATCATAAAATTAATGCTCCTAATGAAAACTATAATAACTAGTTTATTTTAAACTAGACAAAGAAAAAAATCTATCATTTTATAGCTTAAATAAATAATTAGATAACATAATACATCTATTGCTTATAATTAATAATTATGCAAAAATACATATATAGTTTTAGAAGGTGGGTATATAATGAAGAAAAGAATTAAAAACTTAGCGTTTCTTACAAGTTTAATTTTAGTTATTGCTTTATTTATTGGAAGTAATAATTCAGCTGTAAGTGCTAAGACTTATCATAAAGCTGTTACTAAAATTGCTGGTAATGTAAATTATCCGATTTACCATCATGTTTCAAAGAAGGGACCTGCCGGTAAATTTTCTTCTACTAAATATTTTAAATTTGCTCAAATTCAGTCCAAACAGTCAATTTCTACTAAAAAAGGAGAGTATTGGAAAATTATTGTAGATGGGCGGCCGGTAGGATGGGTAAAACAAGATTTTTTTGCTTGCAATCAAATATCGGTTGCCAAAAATGTTAGTTTAGTCCAAAACAGTGCCTTTACTTTTGATCCTAAAGATGCGATTAATTATGTTACAGATGCTCAAGGAACAGCCATTGATCTTAACCAAGTAAAAATCTCTCATTCTAGTATAAATTCTGCTTCACCAGGTAAGACGACAGTTGAATACACTTATGGTTCGGCTAAGGCCAGCGTTGACGTTGTAGTTCGCTCTGATAAGAATGAAGGGATTGCTCGGGCTGGTTTACGTCCAATGAACGGACCTAAAGAAGTTTCGACTTGGAAAGGTAGCTCTCCATCTTCTTCTCGTAATTGGAATGCTGCCCATAATTTTAGGTTAGAGACTAGAGCCAACGCCTTTAGAAGTAATGGTTTAACCTTGAAAACAATACTATTTCAACCACGATTTGTCAGCCTTGACTATAATAAGGCCGCAGATAAGATGGGACAAGTTGGGGTAATTCCAGAAGGAATAACGGTTAAGGACGCTAATTTTACGGTTGCAGTTTTTAATTCTAGCAGTGCTGCTTATGGACACCTTGTTTCATATAATTTAAATCAGATAAATAAATTTAAGGCACAAAATTTACCGCAACTTAAGTGGTCAACTTTTAAGCACTATGCCGCTAATATTAAAGTCAGTCCATATATTAAGTTGGGGCATGGCCAAGCGATTGGTTCATCAGAGAATTATATTTATGTAATTGCCAACGATAACAAGTCCAGAAATTCAAATAATTCGGAAGAAATATTGCAAATTCGCAAGTCTGACATGAAGATTAATCAAATTTGGAGTTTTCGTATTTGGAGTGGTACCTCACCTCGTTATATTCATAATGCGACATTTGCGGATGACAACACGATGTATTGTCTCTTTCATAATGGTGCTAATAATTACTATGAATATTGGAAAGTAACTCGTTCAGGTGATACTTGGACTCCTATTCAAGTTGGTGCTACTAAAGGTAATTTTATTAGCAATGGCTCGCCCGTCCAAGGCTTTACCTATGATAAAAAGCACCGTCAATTCTTTATTGGCTTTAATGATTACATTTTTAAAGTTGCAGAAAATGGTACTTATCAAGCAACCCATCATTTACATGTTAAACGTGAAATTGAAGGCTTGTCGGCCGATAAGGGTAAGTTATATGTTGAGTTTGCCCAACGAGGTGAATTAACAGCAGGAAAAATTAATTAAGTTTAAAAACAGGCTCATTGGTGTGAGCCTGTTTTTTTCAAAATATAAGTCTATGGCACTTTTGGCAAAAATAAATAATAAAAAAGCTAAGTAGGTATTTCTATACTTAGCTTTTTATTTTAATGGGTCCCCTGAGAGTCGAACTCAGATTTTAAGAACCGGAATCTTACGTGCGATCCATTACACTAAGGACCCAAACAATACTTTAGCTATTATAGCAGAAAAAGAAGGAAAAATGAAATCTTTTTTTAGCACTAAAAAAGAAAGTTGTAGTATGATTAAGTTCAAGGAGAACTTGGTTATCTTGTATAACTTTGTTTTTCTTGAATTATTTAAAATTGGTTGTTATACTATAGATGTCGATTGAGAAATGGGAGATTTAATATCTATTAGTCCACGTTTCTCTTATATTTTTAGGCAAAGCGGGACAAAAAATGACAACTGATGGGTCAATTTACGTCCCAAGATAAGGAGAGAAGTTGATGTACGCGGAATTTCCAGTGCTTGAAGCTCTCGTTCCTGACATACTAAAAGTTTTTCGGCAAAGATATCTTGTTCTTGAACAGATATCGCTGAATGCGCCCGTTGGTCGCAGAAGTGTGGCTCAGGCATTAGGTCTTTCTGAAAGAAACGTGCGAACGGAAACAGAGAATCTTCGTGATCTCGGTTTAATCGAAATTAAGAATTTTGGCATGTTTATGACAGAGAAGGGCGAGAAGATGCTGCAAGATGCAGCACCACTGATTGACCGTTTGTTTAATGCACGCGAAACCGAAATTGATTTGGCACGTAAACTGGGCATTGAACGAACAATCATTGTACCAGGTGATAGTGATTTACAAGAACTAGTTTTTGAAAGAATGGGTGAAGAGCTCAATGCAGCGCTTGACTTGCTTTTACCACTAGGTCATTCGATTATTACCGTACTTGGTGGGGCAGCACTTGCTAAATCTGCTAAAAATTTGTCTAAAAGTTTAGGGAAAAATCGGCAATTAGAGTTTGTTCCTGGTCGTGGTGCCTTGGGCGAAAATGTTGCTATTCAAAGCAATACAATTGTTCAAGAAATGGCTGCGGCAACTGGTGGCAAATACAAGACCTTGTATTTGCCCGAGCAAGTTTCAACCGCAGCTTATAAATCGCTAATTCGTGAATCTACCGTGGCTGATGTTTTAGAAGACATTTCTAAAACAGATGTTTTAATTCACGGCATTGGACTTGCTCATGATATGGCTCGACGCAGAGGTTATAACGCAATGCGGCTATCTGAATTGCGGGAAAAAAGAGTCGTTACCGAATGTTTTGGGTGTTTCTTCGATAACAAAGGTAAGATTGTCGACCGCGTGCAACAGGTTGGCTTGCAGTTCGAGAATCTAAATAAAATACCCCACATATTTGCTTTTGCTTGCGGGAGCCATAAGGCTAAAGCAATCAATGCTTATATGCCTAATGCACCTCATCAAACCTGGCTAATAACTGATGAAGGTGCCTCAAATAAGATTTTAAAGGAGAAATAATTCTCGTTTAAAATAAAAGATGTATGTAGTTCTTACATAGTTCCTAAGGAGGACTTTAGAATATGACAGTTAAAATTGGTATTAACGGCTTTGGCCGTATCGGTCGTTTAGCATTTCGTCGCATTATGGATTTAGGCGAAAAGTCAAAGGATATTGAAGTTGTTGCTATTAACGACTTGACTACTCCAGCACTTTTGGCTCACTTATTGAAGTATGACTCAACTCATGGTACTTTCAACCACGAAGTTTCAGCTACTGAAGATTCAATCGTTGTTGATGGTAAAAACTACCGTGTATACGCTGAGCCACAAGCTCAAAACATTCCATGGGTTAAGAACGATGGTGTTGACTTTGTTCTTGAATGTACTGGTTTCTACACCAGCAAGGCTAAGTCACAAGCTCACCTTGATGCTGGTGCCAAGAGAGTCTTGATTTCAGCTCCTGCTGGCAACGACTTGAAGACTATTGTTTACGCAGTAAACGATGACACTTTAGATGCTAGCGACACTATTGTTTCAGCTGGTTCATGTACTACTAACTCATTAGCACCAATGGTTGATGCATTGCAAAAAGAATTTGGTGTTAAAGTAGCTACTATGACTACTATCCACGCTTACACTTCAACTCAAATGCTTTTGGATGGACCTGTTCGTGGTGGTAACAAGCGTGCTGCCCGTGCTGCTGCTGTTAACATTATTCCTCATTCAACTGGTGCTGCTAAGGCTATTGGTCTTGTTGTTCCAGAATTGAACGGTAAAGTTAACGGTCACGCACAACGTGTTCCAGTTACTGACGGTTCATTAACTGAATTAGTTTCAATTCTTGACAAGAATGTAACTGCTGATGAAGTTAACTCAGCAATGAAGAAATACGAAAGTGACTCATTTGCTTACAACGATGATGAAGTTGTTTCAAGTGATATCGTTGGTATGACTGCTGGTTCAATCTTTGACCCAACTCAAACTATGGTAACCACTGCTGGTGACAACCAATTAGTTAAGACTGTTGCTTGGTACGACAATGAATACTCATTCACTTGCCAAATGGTTCGTACTTTGTTGAAATTTGCTACTCTTTAATTTTTAAATTAATTAAAGTAGTAAAAGAGAAGGCGGAGGGAAATTCTTCCTTCCGCCTTTTTTCTTATCATTAAAATAATTAAGTTATCGGAGGATATAGATGGCTAAATTAATTGTTTCAGACCTTGATGTAAAAGATAAAAAGGTTTTAGTTCGTGTTGATTTCAATGTGCCAATTAAAGACGGTGTAATTGGTGATGACAACCGTATTGTTGCCGCCCTTCCTACCATCAATTATATTATTGATAATGGTGGTAAGGCTATCTTACTTAGTCACTTAGGCCGAGTAAAGACTGCTGATGATAAAAAAGAATTGTCACTTAAGCCAATTGCTGAACGCTTAAGTGAATTATTGAAGAAGCCAGTAACCTTTGTACCTGAAAATGAAGGTCAAGAAGTTGAAAATGCAATTAACAACATGCAAGATGGTGATGTCGTAGTTCTTGAAAATACACGTTTTCAAGACATTGATAATGACTTTGGCAAGCGTGAAAGTAAGAATGACCCCGCTCTTGGTGAATATTGGGCAGCTCTTGGCGACATGTACGTAAACGATGCTTTTGGTACTGCGCACAGAAGTCATGCTTCAAACGTTGGTATTGCCGAAGCTATGAAAAAGGCTGGCAAGCCTGCAGCAGCTGGCTACTTAATGGAAAAAGAAATTAAATTCTTAGGCGATGCCGTAGCTAATCCAGTTCACCCATTTGTAACTATCTTAGGTGGAGCGAAAGTTTCTGACAAGATTGATGTTATTACCAATTTAATTCCAAAGTCAGACCACATTTTAATTGGTGGCGGGATGGCTTATACCTTCTTAGCTGCTCAAGGTCATAACATTGGTAAGTCATTATTTGAGCCAGATAAGGTTGACTTGGCTAAGCAATTGCTAAACGATGCTGATGGTAAGATTGTATTACCAGTTGATAACTTAGCAGCAACTGAATTTTCAAATGATGCTGCTCGTGAAGTTGTTGGTGATGATATTCCTGACAACATGATGGGACTTGATATTGGTCCTAAGAGTGTTGAAAAGTTCAAAGAAATCTTAAAAGATGCTAAGACAGTTGTTTGGAATGGACCAATGGGTGCCTTTGAAATGCCAAACTTTGCCGAAGGTACTTTAGAAGTTGGTAAGTCATTAGCTGAATTAACTGATGCCACTACGATTATTGGTGGTGGTGACTCAACTGCAGCTGCTAAACAATTAGGAATTGCTCCTAAGATCACCCACATTTCAACCGGTGGTGGTGCCTCACTTGAATACCTTGAAGGTAAGGAATTACCTGGAATTGTCTGCATTTCAGATAAATAGTTCTCAGAAAGGAATTTAAGATATGCGTACACCAATTATTGCTGGTAACTGGAAATTGAATATGAATCCTGAACAAGCTGTTGCATTTGCGACTGCCGTTAAGGATAAGTTACCCCAAGCAAGTAAAGTTGAATCCTTAATCTGTGCTCCAGCTGTAGACCTTGATGCTTTACAAAAAGCAGCTCAAGGTTCTGATTTACAGATTGGTGCAGAAAATGCCTACTTTGAAAATGAAGGTGCTTTTACGGGTGAAACTTCACCTAAGGTACTTAAAGAAATGGGTATTAACTACTGCATTATTGGTCATTCAGAACGTCGGGATTATTTTCACGAAACTGATGAAGATATTAATAAGAAGGCCAAAGCATTATTTGCCAATAACATTACCCCAATTCTTTGTTGTGGTGAATCACTTGAAAAGCGTGAAGCTAATAAGCAAGAAGAATGGGTTATTGGTCAAATTAAGGCTGCCTTAAATGGTTTGACTGCAGACCAAGTTTCAAGCTTGGTAATTGCTTATGAGCCAATTTGGGCTATTGGTACTGGTAAAACTGCAACATCAGATCAAGCTGAAGAAATGTGTAAAACCATTCGCGATACAGTTAGAGATCTATACGATAATGAAACTGCTGAAAATGTTCGCATTCAATATGGTGGTTCAGTTAATCCTGCTAACGTTAAGGAATTAATGGCTAAGCCAAATATTGATGGTGGTTTAGTTGGCGGAGCCAGCTTAAAAGCAGATTCATACTTAGACTTAGTTAATTACCAAGACTAAGTTATAAAATCTAAAAAAACAGCTATTGCATAGTGTAATAGCTGTTTTTTTATTGAAATACCGGGCAATAATAAAGTAATTAGTATAGATAGTAAAGTATATTTTTGCTTCCTTTTTTTAATTTTTTTATAAAGTTGCTGCTTGTAAGATGCAACCAAGGCCTCAATAATGATAAATTTCTTTTTAAGAAAATGCTATATTAACAGGCTTTAAATTAAGTAGCCATAATTATGGTGACACCACATGGTCCAAATGTTTGGTGATAATGTGATTACATGATTAAATTAAATAATAAAAAAATCAAAATTAATAAAAGTGAGGTTTGAAAATGAAAAAAATATTTTGTTCAATGATTGCTACTTTAGCTGTTTTATTGACTTTTCCATTTTTAATTCATAATAAATATACTGATTATTTTAACCCTTTATTAAAAACGGAAATTTCTTATGCTCAGGTGCCTAAAAACACGCAAAAATATTATAATGTTCAAGCTGTTAATAAATTCGGCAAGAAGTTACCCTACAAATTAAACTTTGTTGGTGGCTATGATGCCTCAAAAGAGTACATTGCGATTCAACATAAAGGGCAGTATGTCAAACTAGTTGACTATATTGCAGAAAAGCAAATGCCTATGGAATGAATAACTAAAGATACTATAGTGAATATCGTCTTTAATAGGTCTAAGAAGTAAGAGGGCGTGCTATGACTGCTATTAAGCAAATTAGGTTATGAATGCCAGTAATTTTATTGTATCTTTTTGATTACTAATATGACCGTTTGTTTACTATAACCTTACATCTAAGTTTTGTGGTCCAATTGGCTTGTATCGCAAATTACCTGTGGTATAATCCTAAGAATAATAAAAATTTATTAGGAGATAAAAAATGAAAAGTAATAAAATTTTAACTGTATTGGCAGCTGCTGCAATTGGTGTTTCTACTGCTACTAGCCTAGGTGCTATGCAAGCCCAAACATCTCATGCGGCTGCTAAGCAAGCTAAGACGGTTAAGCCAAGTAAACAAGCTAAAGCAGTTAAAGTTGCTTTTGGTAAGTCATATACCTTCCCTAAAGAGTGGGCTGGTAAATGGTATAGTAATGATCTTTTACGGATGGAGCCATTAGATTTTCATAAAACTGGACTAGGGTCACCAAGAAGTGGTGAATATGCTAAAGCAGTTACAAGTGCAAAATTAAAGGGAACTAATAAGTATCCATGGCAAATGTCTGCTGATTGGCAAGCTAAGAATGCTAAAGAATTAAATAAGTACGTTCGTGTAAGTAAAAAGAAGGTAAACGGCATTGACTGGATTATTGTTACTCCAGTTGGTAAAAAGTCAATTGATAATGGTTTCGCTTTTGCGGCTAGAACTGAAAAACTAAATGGCAAAAAGGAAACTGTTATTTTTGAAGCTAATCCACATGTTGGTGCAGCTACCCAACAATATTTCCGTACTAAGGAATTAGCTGATAAGTATGGTAAGCACCAATTCAAGAATATGGAATATAGTAAATGGGTTTTGCTTAGATCAAAAAACAAATAAGTTAGTTAAATAGTTATTTAGGGTCTTACTACTTAAGTAAGACCCTTTTGTTTGTGCGAATTATAAGAAATTAAAGATAAAATATTTATTAGGTAATTGAAAGTAAAACAAATCCGCCCCTAGTTTTAGTAACTCTGTGGAGCGGAATTTGTAATGGAGCTAATTTTTATTTGTAGCGGTAAATTAGTTAAAATTCACATTATACCGCGGGCCAATTGGTGGAAAGGTAGGCAAGCGTAAGGGAGTTGTGTGCCATTGAGTAAAAAGGGTTGCGCATAAGAGGATAAAGGGGACGTCTTCTGGACGTGAAATTTTACAAGTTAGCACCACGCCAATCTTAACCATAGTGGTTTGAACAGTAGCAATTTTTTTGACGCCAGTTAAAAATTTATAACGTCCATTTTTGATATTACCAGTGACAAGGTAATTTAACCTTGTAATATAAAAAAGATTGGCCAGGTTATTATTCAGATGCTTGACCTTAACCAGCGAATGATTGACCACATCAATTGTAAAAGAGGAGATTAGACCATTACCATCAGCATATAAGCGGCCAATTTCTGTTCCATTTACCGTTTTTAAATATAGGGTATGATTAGGATTATTCAAGTTACCTTCAATAATGTAGCGAATTTTGCCATTTTCATTGGCGACAGGAATTTGCCCATATTCTTGTTGTTGATTGAGTTCCAATAAATAGCGCATAACGACTCCTATTCCTTAGCATTTGCGCTAATAAACTTCCTTAATATATAACCGACACCATGATCATCATTTGATTTAGTAGTTACTTGGGCTATTTCTTTAATTTTAGGAACAGCATTGCCCATTGCTACACCGACACCTGCATCGCGAATCATACTTAAATCATTTAGATTATCTCCAATAGCTGCAATTTCTTCCCGCTTGATTTTTTTCTTGTGAGCATAATCAAGTAAAGCTGGTCCTTTTTGTGCGTGAATATCATTGATTTCAATATTGACGGGACCGCTAGAAGTAATCGCTAGGTCGCCTAAGGCAGCAATTTCTTGTTTGGCTTGCGTAAATGCCTGTTGCCCATTAGCATTAAAAGAAATAATTTTCATGACTTCGATTTGCGGATCATTTAAAAGTTCGGTAAAATTAGCTACAAATTTCATGCTTAACATCGCATTACTCCCAGCAGCAATTGCTACGGCCTTTTTAAAAGTTAGTTCAGCGTTTAATTGCATCAATGATCGTGCTAAATTAGCAATCCGCTGGCTTGTGTCCGTAGAATAAATTTGATCGGCAGTTACAAGTTCATAATAAAGTTGATGTCGTTCTAAAATAGCGACAATTTGCTTAGCCTTTGATTGAGGAAGGGCATGTTTGACTTGTAATTGGTCATTAGCATCATAGACTAAGGCGCCATTAATATTGATAAAACCGGTCTGTAACCCATATTTTCTAATTGCTTGACGTGATTGTTTAGGTGAGCGGCCAGTTGCTATTAAAAATTCAATATTATTTTGTTGGGCTGCTTTAATTGCGGCAATATTTTCGCCGGAAATGTCTAAACTACTATTGAACAGTGTTCCGTCAAGGTCACAAGCTACTAATTTAATCAAGGTTAAATGTTCCCCTTCCTAATAATTCTATAAGGTAATAAATATTCTGTCTATTAAGATTATATTTGCTAAAGAAGCGCTAAAATTATTCAGCTTCTTTTCGATAACAATTAATTTCATGATACCATAAAAGCTAATGAAAGCGAGGACGTTTTACAGAATGAAAAAATATATCGGCAATGACTGGGATCAAGTCTTAGCTCCAGTATTTGCTAGTAATGAATATCATAAGTTACATGAATTTTTAAAAGTAGAGTATGCAACTAGGCAAATTTTTCCAGATATGTACCATATTTTTACCGCTTTTAAATTAACCCCTTTTACTAAAACTAAAGTAGTAATTCTTGGTCAAGATCCATATCATAACCCTGGTCAAGCAACTGGGCTGAGTTTTGCCGTAATGCCTGGCATCTCGTTACCGCCATCATTGGTTAATATTTACCGTGAATTGTATGATGACGTTGGCTGTGCGCCAGTTAATCATGGTTATTTAAAAAAATGGGCTGATCAAGGTGTTTTACTGCTTAATGCCGTTCTAACCGTGCCTTTGGGTCAGGCAAATGGTCATCAAGGTAAAGGTTGGGAGCAGGTGACTGATGCAGCAATTAAAGCACTTAGTGATCGCGGAAAAGTGGTCTTCATTTTATGGGGAAGATACGCTCAAAATAAGATTAATTTAATTGACCAAAACCGTAATTTTGTAATTAAATCAGCTCACCCTAGCCCATTGTCAGCTAGCCGTGGCTTTTTTGGGTCCCGACCATTTTCACGTTGTAATGCTGCTTTGAAAAAATTTGGGACAGGTCCCATTGATTGGCAGCTACCCGCAGAAATTAAACAGATAGACTTAGCATAAGGAATGAAAAATGAGTATTTTTACATTGTTAGAAGACAAATTAAAAAAAACGGGCGTAAAATATCGCTTAGTGTTTCCTGAAGGAAATGAGCAAAAGGTTCTGGAAGCAGCCAGTAAATTAGCTGCGGGATCAATTGTTGAGCCAATCTTATTAGGTAATCCCCAAAAGATTATGACTACTATTAGGAGCAGCAAGTTAACTTATCCGCAACCAAAAATTATTGATTATCAGCATGATTCAGCAATTAGTGAATTAGTACCAGCCTTCATTGCTGCTCGCGGTAAAGAGGTGGATGAAGCCGATGTGTTACGAGCACTGAATGATGCTAATTATTATGCAACAATGCTAGTCAAAATAGGTAAAGCTGATGGAATGGTTTCTGGAGTTGCTCATTCTACAGCCGATACTGTCCGACCAGCTTTACAATTAATTCATACAGCTGCAGGGATGAAGCGAGTTTCTGGTAGCTTTATTATGGAACGTGGAGCAGAAAGGTATATTTTTGCAGATTGTGCCATTAATCCTGAACCTGATAGTAAAACTCTAGCTGAAATTGCCTATCAGTCAGTTGCCACTGCACGTATGATTGACCTTGAACCACGGGTAGCTTTTTTAAGTTTTTCAACTAAAGGTTCAGCTAAGGGGACTATGGTTGACCGCGCAGCGGAGGCTTATCAAATATTTGCTCACGCTCACCCCGATATTCTTGCTGATGGGGAATTGCAATTTGATGCAGCCTTTGTACCTGAAGTGGCTAGAAAAAAAGCGCCGACATCTCCGCTTAAAGGGCGAGCTAATATTTTTATTTTCCCAGAATTACAGTCAGGTAATATTGCTTATAAAATGACGCAGCGGTTAGGAAATTTCACAGCGATAGGGCCAATTTTGCAAGGAATTGCGCAGCCCATTAATGACCTTTCAAGAGGTGCTAGTAGTCAAGATATATATAATATGGCAATATTAACTGCTGCTCAAGTAAGTGCAGAGGGTGAGTAAGATGAAATTAACTGTAAATTCGGCAGCTGAAATGAATAAAATCGGTGCAGCTATCGCTCTGACAGCTAAGCCACATGATCTCTTGCTTTTAAAAGGTGATTTAGGTGCAGGCAAAACGACGTTAACGCAAGGAATCGGTCGTGCCCTTGGAATTAAGCGCCCAGTAAAGAGCCCAACTTTTACAATTGTTCGGGAATATCGCGAGGCACGTCTGCCCTTTTTTCATATGGATTTTTACCGTTTAGAAAACGACGATTTGTCCTCAATTGATCTAAACAGTTATCTAGCTGAACCAGGCTTAGTTGTGATCGAATGGCCCCAAGTGATTAAAGCACAATTACCAGAGTATGCTTTGCAATTGACTATCCGCCGTGTTGATGATCAGTGGGATTCGACTAAAAGAACGGTTGAATTTGAAGTGCAGGGTGAGCGTGCTAAACAATGGTTAGCGGATATTTTAGTGCAGCTTAAATCCATTAGCTAAAGTTTAAATTTTTAGCTTTAAAATATTTTATTAGTAAAAAGAGTTAGCATTGGTCAGTGCTAACTCTTTTAATATGGCCGATTTCTAGCCTTCATACTTGTTCAACTAAATTCTTAAGTGCCTCGTCACCAAATTGCTTATTTTGGGCAATCAAAATTCCGGCACAAGCTTCACTGTCGCTTAAGGCATTGTGATGATGCCATAGTTCAACTTGAAGTGCTTTAGCTACTGTATCCAATTTATGGTTTGGCAAATCAGGCTCAAATAACTTACTAGTTTTAAGTGTATCAAGAACGAAATAATGCGGTTCGGCAATATCATAACGTGCTAAGCTTTTACGCATGACATTAGTATCGAAACGAGCGTTATGTGCACACACTAACATACCAGGTTGGTATAAATCTTTAATTTGAGGCCAGACTTCAGCCATTGTTGGTGCCGTTTTTACTTCATCTGCGGTAATATCATGTACTTGAATATTACGACTGTCAAATGGCATTTGTGGATTAATCAAGGTATAAAAGCGGTCGATAATTTTATTATCTCGCACCATTACAAGTGCCAGAGAACAAGCACTTTCAGGCTGCCGATTGGCAGTTTCAAAATCCATAGCAATAAAATTCATTTTTTCTCCTTAAATAATTAATTTTAGTATAACATAGAGTGAAGCAAATGCCTTAATGCGGTAAAATAGAAAAAGTATTATAAAGGGGATTTTAACGGTGGAGTTATTTAATATAGAACAAGTAGGAACTAAAATTGAGAAACAAGTTCCGCTAAGCAAATATACTTTTACTGAAACAGGTGGTCCAGCAGAATATTTAGCTTTTCCTCAAACCATAACTGAGTTAAAGGAACTAGTACGTTATACATTTGAAAATGAGATACCCTTAACTGTAATTGGTAATGCATCTAATTTAATTATCCGTGATGGTGGAATAGATGGTTTAGTGGTTATTTTAACTAAAATGAACCAAATTAAAGTTACAGATAAGCAAGTAACAGCTCAAGCTGGTGCACGTATAATTGATACTGCTTTTACCGCAGCTGAACATGGTTTAAGTGGACTAGAGTTTGCCGCTGGGATTCCTGGTAGTGTAGGTGGAGCTGTCTTTATGAATGCAGGAGCCTATGGTGGAGAAACTTGTGCGGTAGTGAAAAATGTAAAAGTTTTGACACGCAAAGGTGAGTTTAAAGTATATTCTAATGAAGAAATGAAATTTGCTTACCGACACTCACTTATTCAGGAAAATGGTGATATCGTAATAGCTGTAGATTTTACTTTAAAAAGGGACACCAAAAGTAAAATTTTAGCTGATATGAATTATTTAAATGCCTTGCGTAAGTATAAACAGCCACTAGAGTATCCGTCATGTGGTAGTGTTTTTAAACGACCAAAAGGTCATTTTGTGGGCCCAATGATTATTGAAGCTGGCTTACAAGGTAAGCAAATTGGGGGGGCACAAGATTCCATGAAACATGCTGGTTTTATTGTAAATAAAGGCAATGCCACTGCTACTGATTATTTGGATTTAATTCACCTGATTCAACGTGTAATTAAGGAAAAGTTTAAGCTGGATTTACAAACTGAAGTTAGAATAATTGGGAAACCCACTGAATAAAAAGTAAATCTCTAATAGTGGAAAGGAGCAGAGATGAATTTTAATGTTGGCAACATCTTTACTTGGAATAACTTGTCAATTATTCTTGACGTATTAATCATTTGGTTCTTAGTTTATCATTTGGTTATTTTAATTAGGGGTACTAAGGCAGTTCAACTAGCCAAGGGTATCGTCTTAATTTTTATTGTCCGCATTATTGCAGGTGTTTTACAGCTGCACACTACAACGTGGTTGATAGATCAAATTGTTTCTTGGTCAGTCATTGGTATCATTATTATTTTTCAACCTGAAATACGTCGTGGACTTGAGCATTTAGGACGATTACCAATTTTTGGTGAGCGCGAAGATAGCGAGCGTAATGAATCGCTTAGGTTTATTAATGAACTTGATAAGGCTATCCAGTACATGTCTAAAAGGCGGATTGGCGCCTTAATTACCTTGCAACAAGAGACTGGACTTGATGATTATATCGAAACAGGAATTAATTTAGATGCTCGTGTTACAGGTGAATTATTAATTAATATTTTTATTCCTAATACTCCACTACATGATGGGGCAGTAATTATTAATCAAGACCATGAAATTGCGGTCGCAGCGGCTTATTTACCTTTATCAGATAGTACGATGATTCCTAAAAGACTTGGTACTAGACACAGAGCTGCTGTAGGTATTTCGGAAGTAACTGATGCAATTACGATTGTAGTATCTGAAGAAACCGGTGGCGTAACTATTACTCGTAATGGGCGGCTACTTTTGGATATTAGTCGGGATGAGTATATGAAGTATTTAACTGCCGCGCTTGTTCCTAAGAAAAATAATAATGAAAAATGGTATCAAAAGGCTTTGCGTAAAATTTGGAAATGGGGTGCTGACCGATGAAAGAATTTTGGCGCAAGGCATGGTTCATTCGTTTAGTTTCACTCTTAATTGCTATTTTACTGGTAATTTATGTAAATTATACTCAAAGTGGATTTTGGACACAGGGAGAACCTGAACGGACTAAACAAACTGCTAATAAAACGCAAACTATTAAAGTTCCTTTGCAAGTTTCGGTTGACACTGATAAGTATTATGTGATTGGTTATCCTGAAAAAGTTAGTGTTACTTTAGAAGGCTCGACGGCTTTAGTTACATCAATGGTCAATACCCAAAACTTTCGAGCATATATTGATTTAACTAATAAAAATATTGGTCGGCATACGGTTAAAATAAAGATTACGGGAATGAGTAAACAGGTATCATATTCTGTTAATCCTAAAACAGTAAATGTGAATATTCAACGACGAAAATCTACCACAATGCCTATACAAACAGAGTATAATAAGGGAGCAGTCGCCCGTGGATATAGGTTAGGGGATGTTAGCATTTACCCACAAGAAGCTGAAGTAACCGGTGCTCGTAGTGAAGTTGACCAGATTGATCAAATAATAGCTAAAGTAGTTTTACCTAATGGTATTGATCATACCTTTGAACGGCAAGTCAGTTTGATTGCTGAAGATCATAAAGGACGTCAGCTCAACGTAGTCATCGAACCGGCGACTGCTAAGGTAATAATTCCAATCACAATTGCTCAAAAAATGATAAAAGTTGAATTACAACCAATGCATGAAAAGCAAAATAAATTATACTCGATTAGTACTAGAAGTAATTATGTTACTTTGTTTGGGACCGAAGAGGCTTTGACTAAAGTGAAACACTTGAAAGTACCGCTTGATTTAAGCAAGATTAACAGTTCAACGACTAAGTTAGTGAAGTTAAAATTGCCTCAAGGTATAGTGAAGGCTGATCCGAGTCAAGTTAGTGTGGATCTAAAAGTCGAGAATACGAATAATGAAAAAATTAAAGGTAAATGATGGATAAGGAAGGTTGTTTATAAAATGTTGAAATATTTTGGTACAGATGGTGTTCGTGGCGTAGCTAATCGAGATTTATCTCCTGAGCTGGCATTTAAACTAGGACGTGATGGGGGTTACATCTTAACTAAGAATACTAAAAATGAACAGGCGAAAGTCTTAGTTTCAAGAGATACTCGGGCTTCCGGGCAAATGCTTGAATATGCTTTGATTTCAGGATTACTTTCAGTGGGAATTGAAGTATTAAAAGTTGGTGTAATTACTACTCCAGGTCTATCATATTTAGTTAGAGCACAAGGAGCTGATGCTGGCATTCAAATTTCAGCTTCACATAATCCAGCTGAAGATAATGGTATTAAATTTTTTGGTAGTGATGGCCTAAAATTATCTGATGAGATGGAGGAAGAAATTGAAAAATTAATTGATAATGAAAAAGATGCCTTACCACGTCCATCAGCTGCGGGACTGGGTTCGGTAACTGATTTTCATGAAGGCAGTGCCAAATATCTGCAGTTTATTGAAAATACTATTCCTGAAGATCTCAATGGTATTAAAGTAGTTATTGATGGCGCTAACGGAGCGGCAAGTAGTTTAATCTCACGCTTATTTGCTGATTGTGGTGTTGACTTTACGACCATTGCTACTCATCCTAATGGCTTAAATATTAATGACCATGTTGGTGCAACGCATACTGAAAAATTACAAGAAGAAGTGGTTAAGCAAAAGGCTCAATTAGGCTTGGCCTTTGATGGCGATGCTGATCGTTGTATTGCTGTAGATGAAAATGGTCACGAAGTTGATGGTGATCACATTATGTACATTTTAGGTACTTACATGGAAGATAGTGGACGCTTGAAGGATGATACAATTGTGACCACTGTAATGAGCAACTTGGGATTTACAAAAGCTTTAGAAAAACATGGTATTAAGAATGTACGTACGCAAGTTGGAGATCGCTATGTTTCCGAGGAAATGAGAAAGCATGGCTATAACTTAGGTGGTGAACAATCTGGTCATGTAATTATGAGTGATTATCATAATACTGGGGATGGGATGCTAACTGGTTTACAGTTAATGCTAGTAATGAAAAAAACGGGTAAGTTACTGACTGAGTTATTAAAAGACTTTAAAGACTATCCTCAATGTCTAGTAAATGTTCCAGTTACTGATAAACATAGTTGGGAAAATCATCAAGCGATTGTTGATGTAATTAAGAAAGTTGAAGCAGATATGCAGGGAGATGGCCGGGTAGTGGTTCGTCCTTCTGGCACACAATCATTATTACGGGTAATGGCTGAAGGTCCAACACAAGAAATAACCGATGCTTATGTAAAGCAAATTACTGATGTAGTTGAAAAAGAGATGGGTATTTAAATTTTATAAAGTGATAAAAAAGCAGACCAAACACTGAGAAAATGTGTTTGGTCTGCTTTTTATTTTTAGATTAATACAAAATATTTCATTTAGTATATACCAATTTAGATAATTTAGCTTGACCAACTTTAATAAAAAAGCTATTATTCCTTTTGCTACAACTAATATTTAAAAAACCAATTTAACAAAATTAAATATACCAAAGGAGAATAATATGTGTGGAATTGTTGGTCTCGTAGGTAAAGAAGCAAAAGAAATCGTGCTAAATGGTCTAACTAAGTTAGAGTATCGCGGCTATGATTCTGCCGGAATCTATTTGAATGATTTGGCGGGTAATGAATATTTGACTAAGACTACCGGTAGAATTCAAAATTTAAAAGAGCAAATGCAAACAAAAGAGCAAGGATTAGTAGGAATTGGGCACACTCGCTGGGCTACACATGGCGAGCCCACTGATAACAATGCTCATCCTCAATTTGATCAAACGAAACGCTTTTATATGGTTCACAATGGGGTAATTGAAAATTATCAGGAAATAAAAGATGAATACTTAAAAAATGTAATTTTTAAATCAAATACGGATACTGAAGTTATTGTTCAATTAATCAGTAAAATTGTTCAAGAACAGGAGTTAGATACCTTTAGTGCACTAAAACAAGCTTTGAATTTAATTAAGGGTTCATATGCAATTTTATTAGTTGATAATAAATATCCTGATCATATCTATATCGCTAAAAACAAGTCGCCGTTAATGTTAGGTTTAGGCCATAATTTTAATATTATAGCTTCAGATGCTCTTTCAGTTTTGGATCAAACAAAAACTTTTATCGATATCCAAGATGGTGAAGTTGGCGATATTACTAAAAATAACTATAAATTAGAAACACTTGATGGAAAAGCGGTGGCACATCAGTCATATCAAGTTAATATTGACCCTAATGCTGCAAGTAAGGGAACTTACGAATTTTATATGTTAAAAGAAATTTGTGAACAACCAACTGTTTTACATCATTTGGCACAAACTTATCTCGATCAGTCTGGTACACCTCAAGTTGATCCGAAAATTACCACTGGTCTATCTCGTGCTGATCGTATTTATATTTTTGCTGCAGGTACAAGCTATCATGCAGGTCTAGTTGGCAAAGAAATTATTGAAGAATTGACAGAGATACCGACCGAAGTTGCTTTTGCTTCAGAAGCAGGATATCATTTTCCAATCTTATCGCAGCATCCTTTCTTTATTTTTCTTTCGCAATCTGGAGAAACTGCTGATTCTCGGGTGGTTTTGCAGGAAGCAATAAAGCGTAAAATTCCTTGTTTAACTTTGACTAATGTTCCCAATTCAACTCTAGCCCGTGAAGCTAATTATGCAATGTCGCTCGAGGCGGGGCCAGAAATTGCAGTAGCTTCAACTAAAGCTTACATTGCCCAAATTACAGTTGAAGCCATTTTGGCTAAGGCTGTAGGTGAGAAGTTAGCTAAAAAAAGAGCGAAAGATTTCTTGTTAAAAGAAAACCTTGCCTTGGCTGCTGAAGGAATTGAGCAGGTTCTTTCGACCCAAGATAAAATTGCTCAACTAGCCCGAAAATATTTAGTACCATCGCGTAGCGCATTTTATATTGGACGGGGAATTGATTACCCTGTTGCTTTAGAAGCAGCATTAAAATTAAAAGAAGTTTCGTATATTCAAACAGAAGGTTTTGCAGCTGCAGAATTAAAGCACGGTACGATTTCATTAATTGAACCCGGTACGCCGGTAATTGCATTAATCAATGATCCATTAACTGCAGATTTAATGCGCGGAAACATTCAAGAAGTTATTGCCAGAGGGGCAAAAGTAATTACTATTGCTAGTCAAAGTTTGGCTAAAACTAATGATGATATCGTTTTGACTAATCTTAATTATTATTTAAGTCCACTTATTTCTGTTGTAGCGGCACAGTTATTTGCCTACTATACTTCTAAAATAAAAGGACTAGATGTTGATAAACCAAGAAACTTAGCTAAAAGTGTTACCGTAGAATAAAGTATATCTAAATAAAAAGAAAAGGTCGTAAGTAATTACGACTTTTTGTATAATGAAGCTAATAATGCTAAGAAGTGGGAGGAAAAAATTTTGGCAATTAAAATAATTGCAGTTGATTTGGATGGAACTTTGCTCACAAGTAATAATCAAATCTTACCTGAAACTGAAAGAGTGTTAAAGCAGGTAAGTCGTCAGGGAATTAAAGTTGTTTTAGCAACAGGTCGTCCTTTATCTGGTGCAATGCCCTATAATCAACAATTAGAATTAATGGGAAAAGACCAATATGACATTGTTTTTAATGGTGCAGTAATTCAAGACTTAGCTGGTAACATTTTAATGAATCAAAAGATGGGCTATCAAGATTTTACTAATATGTTACGTTTACAACGTTTAGCTCATGTGAATTTACATTTTGAAACGCCTGATTGCTTTTGGACTTGTGATCGAGATGTAGGAACTAACTTGGCAAATAACGGTGCAGTTACTAACAATATGATTAAAATTAGACGACCAGAAGAAATTCCGCAAGCTTTTTCTTTTAACAAGATTGGTTTCAGTTTAATTGATGATCTTCAAGAAATGGACAAACTATGGAATAATATTCCTGAATGGGTATTTAAGAAGTACGATGTAGTAAGAAGCTTTGCAGAAATCATTGAAATCAATGACAAGATTGCTTCTAAGGGTAATGCTTTAATCCAATTAGCTGATCGCCTTAAAATTCAGCAAAAAGACGTGATGATTTTTGGCGACCAGGGTAATGATATTTCAATGTTTTCTAACCCCAACTTTAAAAAAATAGCGATGGGTAATGCTATCGAATTAATTAAGGATAAAGCTGATTATGTAACTGCTGATAATAATCATAATGGAATTGCCAAAGCAATAAAAAAATTTGTTTTGTAGTAAAATAAAGTAGAGTTGATTATTATGGTAGAAAAAAAGATAGAACATAATGTTTCAGAAGCTGAGTGGGAAGTAATGCGGATTATTTGGACCCTTGGTGAAACTCATACTGGTGACGTGATTGAACAACTGCAAACAAAAAAGCATTGGTCAGAATCAACAATCAAGACTTTAATGGGACGTTTGGTCAAGAAGGGCTTACTACAAACGCGCAAAGATGGGCGACGGTTTGCTTATTCGGCGACAGTTAGTCAAATTGAAATGATGATTAAGGTGACTAACCAATTAATGGATCATATGTGTGATATGCATAAGGGTCAGGTATTGATTGAAATACTAAAAGGGCTGCCCCTATCTCAAAGTGATATTGCAACTATTGAAAATGAGCTTATTTTAAAAAAAGCCCATGCACCTAAAATGGTTCCTTGTAATTGTTTAGCTTCAGGTCAACACAATTGTTAATCAAATTAATAATTAGGAGGTTATAAATGAGAAGGTTTGGCAGTATTTTAATGCGTTTGGTATTTACTGTTTTGTTATGTGTATCAGGATTTTTGTTACTGGAAAGTCCAGTAATTATGGCTGTACCTAATGTCCCGCAAATGGCTAAAACACTTATTCAAAAGAGTATTGACCAATCAGATAATGATAGTTTTAAAGGTACATATCGGTTGGCTAAGGAATTGGGCGTAGAAGATAAAATTCTAGAACAATTGCCGCGCAAATACCACCAAAATATATCTTATGTCAGTATGTATAACCTTAGTGTTACCTATCGCGAAAATGGAGAGTTAACCGCAAAAAATTTAGCGCTACCGGCTAATAACAAAGTACAAGAAGCGGTAAATTATGTAATTATAAATAACATTAATGATAACCTTAAAAAGAATAAAAAAGATGTTAACCAAACTATTGCTATCTTTCATTATTGCTTCTTTGGTTTGATTATTCTCTTTGCAATTGCTATTATCCTTGTTTTATTTGGTAGATGGTGGGCATCAATTGCTATTTTGCTAGCTACTGTTGGCTCTTTTGGAGCCTTACAGTTCTACAGTAATAATGTTTTGCATAATTTACAAACGCAATATCATGGTATCACGTTGACCACTTCGTCTGCACTTTGGTTAGGATTAGCCATCGGGTTGGTTGCTCTGATTCTCTGGCCACCAATTTTGAAAATTACGAAAAAAAATGGACATGATAATTAAAAATGTTAAATGACTAATTAGCTAAATAACCGCTAGTCTTAGAGACTAGCGGTTATTTTATTGCGTTCTTAAGAAATTCAAATTTAGACTATTTGTACTGGTCTAACTTATTAGCAATAATTACTTAGTATAATTTGGTGCTTTTTTAGTAATTTGGACATCATGGGGGTGAGATTCACGTAGTCCGGCATTAGTAATACGTATAAATTGTGAATTTTCCCGTAAGTCAGTGATTGAAGCAGCACCAACGTAGCCCATACCTGAACGTAAGCCACCAAGAATTTGAAAAATAATGTCCGAAACATCACCTTTATAGGCAACCCGAGCTTCCACTCCTTCTGGCACGAGTTTATTAGCTTCGTTAACACCACCTTGGAAATAACGGTCAGATGAGCCATGAGATTGGGCCATTGCGCTAACTGAACCCATCCCGCGGTATGCTTTATATTTTTGCCCATTACTTTCAAAAATTTCCCCGGGTGCTTCAGTGGTGCCTGAAAGCATACTACCAAGCATTACCGCATGTCCACCTGCGGCCAGGGCCTTAACAATATCGCCAGAATATTGCATACCACCATCTGCAATGATTGGTTTATGATATTCTCGCGCTGCAGTAGCCGCGTCGTAAATAGCAGTGATTTGGGGTACGCCAACCCCAGCAACTACCCGAGTAGTACAAATTGAGCCCGGGCCAATTCCTACTTTAACAACATCAACACCTGCATCAAAGAGGGATCTGGCTGCATCACCAGTTGCAATATTGCCAGCAATTAAAGTAGTTTGAGGGAAATGCTCTCTAATTTCTTTGATTTTACGAAGAACACCTGCTGAATGCCCATGGGCGGTATCAATAACAATTGCATCGGCGCCATTTTCAAGTAAAGTAGCAGCGCGTTCAAAGGTATCACTAGTAACTCCAACGGCAGCAGCTACTAGCAGATGATTGTTTTGATCAATGGCTGCCTTAGTAAAATTATTTGGGACAACGACATTTTTAACATTGGCAACTTCACTGGCTTGAGCTGTAATTGACATGTTCTTATGAATGACTCCCAACCCACCTTGTAAAGCAATTGCGATTGCCATGGCACCTTCTGTTACAGTATCCATTCCGGCGCTAATAATAGGAATGTTTAGCTTAATATTTGGTGCTAGTTGCGTGTGAAGATCAACTTCATTAGGTAGAACGTGACTTTCAGCGGGAATTAATAAGACGTCATCAAAGGTTAAACCTTCTTTATTAAATTTCGTTGTCCAATTTGACATTTAGTGCACTCTCCTTACTTAGAATTATTAAAGTTAAATTGATTACACTTTACTAGGGAATTGCATGGCGGTCAAGTGCTAATTTTTAATTAAATTAAGCTTTGCATGTAAACCGAACAAAAAAATGGTTTTTATTTTTATTGTAAACCTTTAAGCAAAGTGATATTATTTTTTTAAATCAGAAATAAGTAGTTATATTTCTTGTGCTAAGTTAATTATATTTACTGAAAAGCGATTGCTTAAATGTTTATTTAGGTATAAATAATAAATTTAAGAAAAAGAAAGAGGAGCAAATGAATAAAGAATTGACCCGTGAATTTATTGCTGGTTTACCTAAAGCCGAACTACATGTTCATATTGAAGGAACGCTTGAACCAGAATTAGAATTTACCTGTGCGCAACGTAATCAAATTGATATTCAAGCTAAGTCACCGGCTGATATAGATCATAGCTATGGTTATGGTCTAACGGAATTCTTGAAGGCCTATTACCGTGGTATGAAAGTTTTGCGTACTGAACAAGACTTTTATGAAGTAACTTGGTCCTTTTTACAAAAGATGGCTCAAAGTAATGTTAAACATGTTGAGTTATTTTTTGATCCTCAAGCTCATACTACTAGGGGGATTGCTTTTGAAACTGTGATTGAGGGGATTCACGCCGCAATTGTGGATGCGCAAGCTTTAGGAGTTGATACGCAATTAGTCATGTGTTTTTTACGTGAGCTTTCCAAACAATCTGCATGGGAAACTTTAGCATCAGCTAAACCATATCATGAAAAAGGTTGGATTATTGGGGTGGGGCTTGATTCAGCTGAACACCATAATCCGCCTTTAAAATTTATGACTGTCTTTGATGAGGCACAGCGACAAGGATATTTTTTAACCATGCATTGTGACCCTAAGCAAGTTGATTCGGTTGAGCATGTTAAGCAAGCTCTTGAAATTATTGAAGTTAATCGGCTCGACCATGGTATGAGTATAGTGCAAAATACGGATTTAATGGAATATTTAATTAGTCAACAAATTGGGATTACCGCTTGTCCAATTGCTTATTATTATACTCGTAAGGATATGGAGCAAACGGCTATTATGGAATTGTTTGCTAAAGGTGCTGTAATCAGTCTTAATTCTGATGATCCTTCATATAAGGGCGGCAATTATATCAATGATGTTTATTATAAGTTTGGTCAAAAATGTGGTTGGGGTGAAGATGAGATTGTACAAGTAGCTCGAAATTCTTTCCAGAGTGCGTGGATTAGTCCTGAAGCTAAAGCTAGCTATTTACAACAGATTGATGCTTATTTACAAAATTTGGGTTAAAGCTAAAAAAGGTTATTCTAACTAAGAATAGCTTTTTTTATAAACAATTTTGTTTACATCTGTCGTCATATCCTGTATATTTAACTTAGTTTACAAATGTAAATACTACTTTTGCTAAGGAGAGTACATTATGGCTAAAATTATTATTTTAATAACTGGTCTAGCAGGCATCGCTTTTATTGCTTGGTGGTTTTTTGGCCAACATCATGTGCAAACAAAACAGGCCAAAATGGCAGCCAATAAACAAAGTATTGATATCGAAGTTAAGGGTGGCTATTCACCAGAAAAAGTAATTTTAAAGCAGGGTATCCCCGCGACTTTAAATTTTAAACGTTTAGATTCAGCAAGTTGTTTGGATCATGTTGTATTTTCTGATTTTGGAATTAATCAAGTATTGCCTCAAGGTAAAGTTGAACAAGTTGAAATTGATACCAGTAAACCTGGTGAATATGATTGGGAATGTAGTATGAATATGTTTCATGGTAAAGTTATTGTAAAGTAAATTTGCGGGAGATTTAATATGAAAATTACAACACGATTTTGGACGTCGTTAATCCTATCAATACCAATGTTGTTAGAAATGATCATTCATCCCTTCACGGGTTGGATGCTCCCGGGTGGTAATTGGACAATGTTTGTGCTTACAAGCATTATTATGTTTCTTGCTGCTGGTCAATTTATCACAAGTGCTTGGGCTGCTTTTTTAAAGCATCATGCCAACATGGATACATTGGTTGCGCTTGGGACATTAACGACTTACATTTATAGTGTTTATGCAATATTGACTAAGCGACCGGTTTTCTTTGAAACGGCCGCTTTTGTTATTACATTCGTTTTACTAGGTCAAGTGTTAGAAGAAAAAATGCGTAGCAATGCTTCTAGTGCTATAAGTAAACTAATTAACTTAAATGCAAAAAATGCTCTTGTTAAACGTGGGCAAGATTTTATCCAAATTCCCGTTAGTCAAGTCGTTAAAAATGATTTAATCCAGGTAAAACCTGGTGAAAAAATTCCGGTTGATGGAAAGATGATTTCAGGTTCATCAAATATTGATGAGTCAATGATAACAGGTGAAAGTATGCCTGTGACAAAGACAGTTGGTGACCAGGTAATCGGAGCAACAATCAACCAAACAGGCTCGTTTGTTTTTACAGCTGAAAAAGTTGGTAATGATACAATGCTAGCGCAAATTGTTGCTATTGTCAAAAAAGCGCAAAATAGTCATGCTCCAATTCAAAAGTTAACCGATAAAGTGGCTAATATTTTTGTACCAACTGTATTAATTATTGCTATTGCTACTTTTGTTGTTTGGAATGTCTTCTTAGGACAAGACATTCTAACTGCACTTAATTATGCCGTTGCTGTAATGGTAATTGCCTGTCCTTGTGCCCTAGGCCTGGCTACGCCAACTGCTTTAATGGTTGGAACTGGCCGGGGAGCCAAGATGGGAATTTTGATCAAAAATGGTGAAACTCTTGAAGCTGCTAATCATATTGGAACAATGGTTTTTGATAAAACTGGCACGTTGACCGAAGGTAAACCTGAAGTAACTGATCTAATTGGTAACAAGCAACAGGCAGTGCCAATTGCTGCTGGATTAGAAAAGTTAGCGGAACATCCACTGGCGGCTGCAATTATTACCTATGCCAACAAAGAAAAGATAGTACCTGCAGTTGTTAGTGACTTTCAAGTTCTAGAGGGCCGCGGCGTTTGTGGTAAAATTGGGACTGAATCTGTCTACATTGGTAAATTAATAGCTGCTGCTAATTTGAAAATTTCTGTAAGTTTGGCCAATGAGGCAGAGAGATTAGAGACAGCAGCTAAAACGGTTGTTGCTGTTTCAGTTCAAAATGAAGTCATTGGCTTAATTGCAATTCAAGATGCGCCAAAAAAGAACGCAAAAGAAGCGATTAGCGAGCTTAAGCAAATGGGTTTACAAACCGTAATGTTAACTGGTGATAATCAAAAAGTAGCACAGTCAATTGCCGAGCAAGTCGGCATAAAGCGGGTAATCGCTGGTGTCTTACCCACCGATAAATCAGATGTTATTAAAAAATTGCAAGAAAAACACTATGTGGCTTTTGTCGGTGATGGTATTAATGATGCGCCCGCATTAACACAAGCAAATGTTGGAATTGCAATGGGATCCGGTACAGATGTGGCAATAGATGCTGGTGGCATTGTTCTAATGAATAATGATTTAATAGCAGTGGTACGTGCATTAAAACTGAGTCGGAAAACTTTTCAACGAATAAAACTCAACTTATTCTGGGCATTTATTTATAATGTTTTAGGCATCCCGATTGCCGCTGGCGTTTTTGCCGGAGTTGGTTTGGTTTTAAGTCCAGAGATTGCGGGTTTGGCAATGGCCTTTAGTTCATTATCAGTTGTTATTAGCTCGGTTTTATTAGGTAAAAGTAAAATATAAATACTTAAGTAATAGCAAAAAGCGGATACTGTTAAAGTAACCGCTTTTTTATTTAAGCCATTTTTTAGCTTAAGTTAGAAAAAGTAATAATTTGCTTAATTATATTTATGATGTCTGGTCTTTAACACATGTTTGCTCTGTATGATATAAGTTATAATTCCAATTGTTAACCAAATTATCGTAACTAAAAGACTGCTGCGTAAATCGGCATATTTAAACTTAATTAAATTAATAGGACCATAAAAAGGGAAGAGTAGAGCAATTTTTTCTAGCCATTTGGGATAGGCCGAAATAACTACTAAAATTCCGGCAACTAAACTCATTACCGAACTGATCAGATTTGACAGAAAATATGGGTCATTCATTTCCCAACTAATGGCCCAGGCAGTAAAGCCTAAAATTATGCCAAATAAACATAGTAAGGGTAAGACTAGGATAGTGCGATTAATAATTACCAGTGGGGCACCAAAAATTAGGGCCAGGATTAAGTTAGATGTTGCTAGAATAAAGCCAGCTATCAAGGCTACGAAAACTTTATTTGTCCAGTAACGTAGGCTAAAAGGCCGTTGGGCAATCATTTCGTAGTCAATTCCTAAGTTGGCATCGGTAATTAGTGATTGGGTCATGGTCGTCATTGAAAGATTAGTGGCATCAATGGCAATTGATGCTAAAACGATGGACCAGTTAAAGTGACCGGTATATTGCATATTAATTAAAACTAAAAGGATCATGTCAACAAAAGGTGTGATAAAAAAGTAAACTAGGATAGTGCGCCAATTTGCCAAAAATGATAATGATGAAAATTGTGTTTTAAGCATCAGATTAAATTTAATTCTCCCTTCTTACGTGCCAACTGGTTAATTTTTTTAACCATTAAAATTATTAAACAAAACCAAATTATTAAACTAGAAAAATAAGCCGACCAATTAAAGGTTGAACTAGTGCCAGTTAAAGTGGCTATTGGAGTTGTCATGGGAATAAACCACTGGGCGATTTTTATAAATGGCCGCAAAAAATTAGGATTGCCAAAGAGTCCTGAAAGTAGAACAAGTGGTGTACCAATCAAACTTTCATAAGTAATGGCATTGGGAGTGAGGGTAAAGAAAGAGGCAATAAAAATTCCCATAGTTGCCATGGCTAGCCATAATAAAATAACAGTTAAATTAAACTTGAAAGTAATTGCGCCAGTTGTAACCCCTAAAAGTTGGGCAAGCAACCATGCTAGCGGAAAAGCTGCTAAACCATAGGTTGAAGCTGGTAATAATAAAGCAATTAAAGACAAGCGTTCATCGTAAGCGTTATTAATTAAATAAGGTAAAGTTCCCTTGTATCTTTCAAAGCCGATACTGCCAGCAGCAGTGGTACAAGAAGACCACATGCCAAAGATTGCACTTTGTAACCATACACTAGTGTTGGTTAATTGATGATTGGCATAGGCGAGCGTATATTGCACCAAAAAGATGGACAGGGTACTCGTCAAAGTCAAAGTGACAAAATATTGATCTGACAAATATTCTTTAAAATGGAACCAAAACAGGCGGGCAAATCTCATTTTATTTCCTCCGCAATTCTGGTGCTAAGGCTAAGTATGATTCTTCTAAGGTCGCAGGGCGGTCGATATGGCTCACCTGTGACTCTTTAACAATGTCTTCAACTGTTCCAGTAGAAAAAATGCGCCCAGCACCAATTAAGATAATTTGGTCAGCTAAAGCTTCTACTTCAGACATGGTATGGCTGGTTAGTAAAATACTGATGCCAAAATCAGAAAGATTCTTAATTGTATCGCGAATGCTTTTAGCAATTTCGACGTCGAGTCCGCTAGTTGGTTCATCGAGCAGAAGCAGTTGCGGATTACCTAAGAGTGCGCGCGCAATATGCAGCCGCTGCGTCATACCTTTAGAAAATTGCCCGACTTTTTTCTTCGCCACGTTGCTTAAATTAACAATTTCTAGTACACGAGTGATTTCATTTTTTTGCTGGCGGTATGGCACTCGCGCCAAATCGGCAAAGAAAGCAAGATTTTGGGCGGCAGTTGCTCGATGGTAAAAGCCGAGCTCACCGCCAAAAGAGACACCTATATGCGGGTGATGGGTTGTGCCAATAATATTTTGCCCATTAAGCAATACTTGTCCCTGGGTTGGAAGTAAATAGCCGCCAATAATTGATACAATCGTTGTTTTACCAGCACCATTAGGACCAAGTAATGAAACGATTTGTCCTTTTTTAATGTTAAAAGAAATATCTTCAAGGGCATGAAATTCTTCATTTTTGCTATGATAAATCTTTTTTAAATGTTTTACTTCTAAAATATTTTCCAAAATAAATTCTCCAAAATTAGTTGTAAATTTAAGTGTCACTATTAAGGAAGGGTGACATCATGATTTTACAGGTTAAGTTGAAGATCTTTTGTTGATTTACATTAAAGCTTTGCTAAAATTATAACATAAAAATATTATTTGGCTATTTAAATTAATTAGTTTTTTATTTTAAGGGTAGAAAATGACATCTCTAAAATATTTATAACAAGTAACAGTTGGTCAAGTTAAACAAAATCAGTCGGTTAAGTTGGTTAAATATGACAGTAAATGGCCCCCAATTTTTTCAAATTAATTCAACAGGATTTGGTTCTACTGCGGTTATGGGACGCAGGTCTAAGCATTTTATTGGTTGTTGCTCATCCTAGTGTTGAAGTAAGTTATGCTCTTCAATTACAACAAGCTGGTTATACTCTATGAATTTGGGAGTCGGAATTGCAAGAGCATCGAATGGTTCTGGACATTGATTCTGATGTACACCTTCATGTATATGATCTGGCTGGTCAAGAAGTTAAAGACTTAATCCTCTTTGGTGATTGGTTAAAAAAAATAAGACCAATCGGTTAAAATATCAAGAGTTTAAAAAAACTAGCAACCCGGTGCTGGCCAACGGTTCAAGATGATGCTGATGCAAAGGGACCATTGATATATAAAATTAAGCAACGAGCAATTAATAATTGTAAGAAAGATTGAATGATATAAATAATAATTAAAATAAAGAAATATTAAAAGCTAGATCCAATCTAATTTAGAATCTGACTTTTAAAATTAACTTCTTTTAAGCCTAATCAACCGATTTTAGGGCTTCGAGCATTTCTAAATTTTTCAACTTATTGTTGACAATAAACCCAAGAATGAGCGTGACGATACCAATTACTCCTAGTGGCCACAAAAAACTTGAAGCAGATAGAGCCGGATTAAACATGACATTAGCTGGTGGTACGACATAAAGAATATAACGATAGAGTAAATCGCCGATAAAGTATCCGATTAGAATACCGATAATTGTTAATAAAATAGTTTCACGATAGATATAGAGGGTGACTTCATTATTATAAAAACCTAGTACTTTAATCGTTGATAATTCGCGAATACGTTCTGCAATATTAATATTGGTCAAGTTGTATAAAATAACAATTGCCAAAAGTCCAGCGACTACAATCAAGACAACCATAATCATGTTCAAAGATTGGACGACTACATCTAGTTCTTGACTGATAGCAGTATTTTGAACAACATTACCAACGCCAGCTAAATTCATAAATTTAGCAGCAATTTTTCTGGTATTAGCTGGCTGACTATCTTTTAAGTTAACCAAGTAAGCATTGGAAGTATATTTTTTAGTAAAAATATGTTCGTACTGTCTTTGATTCATAAAGATAAAGTGTCCCATGTACATTTCACTTATCCCTGCAACTTTCATCGTACGTTGCTGATTATTCTTGTCAGTCAAAGTAATCTGGTCACCTTCTTTAATTTGCAATAAGTTGGCTAAGCGTTCAGAAATGATGACACCGTTATTGTCTAAAGTAAGGGATTGGTGACTGCGGCGATTATTTAACTGGACATATTTTTTTAGCTGCTGACTAAATTTAGGTGCAATTAAGGTTATTTCTTGGGTATCACCATTTTTTCCGGCAACTTTGGTCATTGATTCATAATAAATAGGCATTTCAGCAGCAATGTTAGTAGCATGCAATTTGGTTTTAATTACTTTTTTTTGTTTAGCGGTGACGGGTGCTTTTTCAGCCACAATCAGGTTATAGTGGATTAATTCAGAAAATTGGCGCTCATTCATGTTACTAATTGAATTTTTTACGGCAAAGCCCGCAAATAAAAGAGTAGCTGCTCCACAAACACCAAAAATTGTCATCAACATTCGTTTTTTGTAACGAAAAATATTACGAGCAGTAACTTTATGAGTGAAACTCAACTTGTTCCAAATTAAAGGGCAACGTTCAAGTAAAATTTTAGAGCCAGCGGCTGGTGGCTTAGGTAAAAGTAAAGCCGCTGGCTTTTCTTTAAACTCATTTTTGGCCGTTAAATATGCAGGTAAAACGGAACTAATCCACGATAATAAGAGAGCAATCAGGCTAATTTGCCAATAAAAATGTTCTTCAATTGCTGGAAGGGTAATTGACTGATAATAAGCGTGGTAAACAATTTGCGGCAATAATGTATGGCCTAGATAGACACCAATGATTGTGC
The DNA here is from genome assembly GCF_003692905.1 of Lactobacillus sp. ESL0225. Lineage (NCBI taxonomy): Bacteria > Bacillati > Bacillota > Bacilli > Lactobacillales > Lactobacillaceae > Lactobacillus > Lactobacillus sp. ESL0225. The sequence continues at coordinate 215,272 of NZ_REHK01000006.1, forward strand.
CGATTGTCCCTGATAAGAAGCCATAAAAAACAAACTTACTAATGATTACCGTATTGCTGTATCCAAGTGCTTTTAGTGTGCCAGAATTTATTCTTTCTTCATCAATAAAGCGATTCATGGTGGTAAAAGTAACTAAGGCAGCAACAAAATACAAGAAAATGGGAAAAACTTTAGCTAAGTCTTCCACTACTTGAGCCACCGTAGTATAAACGACAGTTCCTTCACCACCTGGTAATTCGCGGCGGTTGTAAACACTATAATTTAAAACTAGCGCCTTAATTTGCATTTTTGCGTTAGCAATTTTCTGAACACCAGTATTAATTTTTCTTTGAGCAGTTGCTGCTTTTTGTTCTAAAGTATAGCTTTGCTTTTGCAACTCTTGCGTTTGAGTGTTTAATTTAATTTGTGCTTGTTGCAAATTTGCCTGCATTTGTGGTGAAGTTGCTTGGCTAGCTTGCTGTTTGAGTTTGCTTTCTTGTGAGCTTAACTCATTTTGGGCAGCTATCAGTTGTTGCTTAGCAGTGGCTAACTTATTGTGGGCCAATGCCAAAGTTTGTGCTTTTGCCTTTAGCAGCTGTAAGCCCATTTTTTTAATGCGTTTTTCGCGTTGAGGTGTTTCTTCTTTTAGAACTTGTTGTGCAACTTTCTTATGTTGACCTAGGCGTTTAGCATATATTTTGCCATATGAGTCAAGCCCCCTTAAATCCTGATAAGTCAGGTTGGCTACTGTGTAAACAGTCTGATTAAAAGCTTGAGGCATGGCTACTGCATAACCTTTAAGCTCTCCAGTACCGCTACTACTTTGACCAAGATTAACATTAGAAAGAATTTGACTTGAGCGAACAAAGCCAACAATTTTAAAATTTTTATTTTTTAAAAAAGTAGTTCCTAAAATATTCTTTTTTTCATGAAAGCTAATTTTTGAGCCCAGTTTATATTTTGAACGATAGTAATCAGTAATGGCAACTTCATCTGACTTTTGAGGAAGATGCCCTTTGATGACTTGATAAAGTCCAACCTTTTGGGGTTTAGAAAAGATGCGAAAGCTAGCGTGACTATTTTTTAATACAGTATCAGTCATATAACCAAATTCTGCATTTTTAAGTCCCTTAAGCTTACGTATTTTTTGTGCGTCTTGTTTATCAAGCCCATAATTAGAAACAATGGTTAAATCAGGTGTGTTTAATTTTTGGGCATAATGATTGCCGGTTGCTCGCATATTAGGTCCGGTGACAAACAGTCCTACAAGAGCAAAGGAACCGATGAGCATTAGACCCATGATTGACAAAAACTGCCCTTTAGTTTGTATAATAGATTGCCAAAAATCTTTCCAAATTATTTTTTTCATTGTTAATCTTTTCTACCATTTAATATTAGCTATATTTTCAGGATGCTTAGTTTGGGTAACTTTTGTTACTTGTCCGTCATGAAAGTGAATCACACGATTGGCAATTGGGGCAAGGGCGCTATTGTGTGTCACAATAATTACAGTGGTGCCATGGTTGCGACTCATATTAGCAATTATCTGTAAAACGTTTTTCCCAGTTTGATAGTCAAGCGCTCCAGTTGGCTCATCACAAAGTAGAATTTTGGGATTTTTAGCAATGGCACGAGCAATTGCTACTCTTTGTTGCTCACCGCCAGATAATTCTGCTGGGAAATTATTAACGCGTGCCTTTAATCCAACGTCAATTAGAGTTTGAACAGGATCAAGTGCATCCGCAACAATTTCAGCAGCAAGCTCCACGTTTTCTTTAGCAGTTAAATTTTGAATTAAGTTATAAAATTGAAAAACAAAACCAATGTCATTGCGACGATAGTTGGTTAGCTGAAGTTGATTATAATTGGCAATATTTTCTCCATCAATAATTATATTTCCAGAGCTATTAGTATCCATTCCCCCTAAAATATTAAGCATAGTTGACTTGCCAGCACCAGATGCCCCTAAAATAATTGCTAGCTCACCTTTTTCAATCGAAAAGCTAACATCATTATTTGCTAAAATTTCGGTGTCACCTGCTTGATAGCGTTTAAAATTATGTTGAACTTCAATGTAACTCATAAGATCTATCCTTCATATTAAAAAAATATTTTTTACTTTACTAACTATTTTAAGCTAAATATTTTTCAAGTACTTGTAAAACGCCCATCTCATTGTTACTTGGTGCTTCATATTTGGCAATCTTTTTAAGACGCTCATCTCCGTTACGCATAGCATAGCTTAAGCCGGCCAGTTCGATCATTTCTTTATCATTCATGCCATCACCAAAAGCGATTAGTTCTGCTGGTTTGATATTGAAATAGCGTAAAAAATATTTCAAACCTTGCCCTTTATTGACATTTGCGGGCATGACATCGATATTATTAAAGCCGCTAGTTGTACAGTGAATTCTTTCGGGATTGCTTTGATTAAATTTTCGTTCCAAGTCATTAGCCAATTCTGAGGAGCATTTCAATGTGAGTTTAGTTAAACTATCACTGGTAGGAATATCCCTTAGATCTCCAATATCAATGGCATTGGGATAAAAGAAATGCATTAAATTTTTAAATTGAATTGGCGCTTTTTTGTTAACATATGCTCGTTCTAAGCCACTGGCTACAATATTAATTTCTGGATAATTTGTCTCAATAAAATTAATCAACTTGATTCCAGTGCGGTAAGTAAAAACATGTCGTGAAATAATTTTATTATCCTGGGTTAAAATTGAGCCATTGTCAGCGACAAAATCAATTCGATCTAAAAAGTCGTAGAAATCTCGTTGTAATCGAGAGAGCGGGCGTCCACTTGATACAATAAAGTGAACATGTTGTTTGCGTAATTTGGTTAATACTTTTTCAAAACGCTGCTGGTCAAACTGTTTGTCATCATTTTCAAAAGTTCCATCCATGTCGACTGCAACAGCTTTAAAAGGTAAAAGTGTCATGTTTAAACTCCTTATTTTGTAGTTAATAATGTCATAGCTATATTTTTCAAATTTACTAATTAAATTTTACTTTGTAACAGGCTTTCTTCGCCCTACAAGCCAGCATATCAAAATTGCTAGTATAGTTTCGCTAATAATCAAGATAATATTAAGCCCTAGTTTTATTTGCCCAATAGCAATTGAGTTAATGCCAAAAAGTTTATTTTTCTCACCTAAGTATAAATCAAAAATAATTGAGCCAATAACTAAAGTGAAAATAGTAATCCATTGGTTTCGACTAAAGGCAATGCCGTATTCTTCTTCTCTGCGCCTAATGCTTGGCAAAATGACCCCTAATCCAATTAAAACAACGACGGCAATAATATTAATAATTAGTTCGTACCACCAATAACCGCTAAATTCTTTGATGTCTTGAGGAGCAATTCCTAAAATTGTTGCGACAGCAGTTACTATTAGGAGAAATAATCCGGCTAAGTAGGCAAGTTTGTCATTTTTTAAGAAAACATAATCTGATGGGAATTTTTGCGAATTTTTTCTAATCTGCATAAAGGAGAAGAAAATCCAACATGTCACTCCAGGAGAAATAATGCCATTTAAGTTGAGTAGCCAGTTAAAAATATCATTCATATCTGGCAAAAAAATTCCTAAAAGCATGATAAAAGCAGATAAGGCAACAGTTAAAATGTAACCATTAATTGGCAAACCATTTTTGTCTTTCTTTTGCAAGAAATGAGGCATATATTTATCGCCTGTATCTGAAATCAACATTCTAGTCATTGCATCGAGTAAAACAGCTAGTAGTGCTGCATTATAAAAGACAGAAGTCCATGCCCAAACATAAAGTAGCGTTTTGCCCCAACCATATTGGTGCCCCACCATATCAAAAACATAGTATGCACCATTCATTTTTAAATCATTAGGAATGTGATAACTGTTAAAGTAAATTCCGAGAGCAAAGGAGCCAAAAACAGTTAAAAAGATGGTCATTAAGGCCAAAGCAATCATTGCCTTGGGAAAATCTGATTTTGGCTTCTTCATTTGTGTAACATATGGAGCAACTAATTCGCAACCATTTAACGCATAAATAAGCATAGCGATTGTTGTCCAATAATGCATGTCAAACTTAGGAATTAATGTTCGCCAGGTAAAAGGTTGAGTTGCCATATGTCCACCAGATCTTACTAGTCCAGTAAAGGCTAAAAAGACAAACATTAATGTCATAATCAACATAAGTCCACCACCAATAGTGGATAAAACTTCCATCGATCTTGAAAAATAGTGTTCAATTACAATAAAAATAATAAACATTGCAAAGGTCATCAAAGCAAATTTTGTATTTGAAATTTGGCTTTGGAACTTTTCCGAGCCAGTTATTGCCCAACCAATATCTACAATTATTTCGTTAGCTGAATCGACAGCATAGGGAATTGATGCTGCCCAGTAAGTCCACGCAGTAAAATAACCGAGAAATTCGCCATTAGTTCCGCGTACCCATGAAGAAAGCCCACCACCTTCATGGTCAAAAACTGATCCAAGTTGCCCCACCATTAATGAATAGGGAATAACATAAAAAAGACACATAATAATCCATGATGTGACTACTGGCATTCCTTGGTTTTGAAAATTGTACATGATATCATCAAGACCAATGACCGTGCAAAATGCCATTAATGTCAATATTGGCCAAGATATATATTTTTGATTTGAATTTATTTCCTCCACTTAAACTATCTCCTTTTATAATAATCAATGTTCTTATTTTACTAATTAAAAAGAATATTGACTAGATAAAATCATAATTTCTTAGCTAATAAGGCAAAAATATAAAAAAATATGCTTAATCAATTGCTGGTATTGAATTTTATTAGTCTATGCGGTAAGATTATATCGTTAAATATGATGAAAAAGAAAGAAGGATTCTCATGTCAGGACATTCAAAATGGCACAATATTCAAGGCCGCAAGAATGCGCAAGACGCAAAAAGAGGTAAGATTTTTCAAAAATTATCTCGTGAAATATATATGGCTGCAAAGAATGGTGGTCCTGACCCTTCCGGAAATCCTAATTTGCGGATGGTAATGGATAAGGCACATGCAAATAATATGCCTAAGACCAATATTGACCGCGCACTTAAAAAGGCTGAAGGTAATTCAGATGAGCACTATGATGAAATTACCTATGAAGGTTATGCGCCAGGTGGTGTTGCTGTTTTTGTTGAAGCTTTAACTGATAACAAGAATAGGACAGCTTCTAGTGTAAGAGTAGCTTTCACGCGTAATGGTGGTTCACTTGGTGCAACAGGTTCAGTTGCCTACATGTTTAACCGTAAGGGTTATATTGTAATTGATCGCACAACTACTGATGCTGATGAAGATCAGATGTTACTTGATGTTATGGATGCTGGTGGTGAAGATTTACAAACTAGTGCTGAAGCTTACGAAATCTATACTGATGCTAAGCAGTTTGCCCAAGTTAGGGATGCTCTGGAAAAGGCAGGTTATAAGCTGGCTGATGCTGAATTAACTATGATTCCAGAAAATACAACTCCCGTGCCAGAAGATAAGAAGGAACAATTTGATAATCTGGTTGAAGCTTTAGAAGATGATGATGACGTGCAGAACGTTTATACAGCAGCTAGTGAAGAATAGGATTAATTAAGTAAGTTAGAAAGACCTTGAGCAATTATTTGCTCAAGGTCTTTTTGTTTAAATTACCTTAATTTGAGGTATAAACGATTTATTTTTGCATTTTATACATAATAGTTCGCTTTTTGCTTGAAAAAAAGTAAATTATTTAAATTTTTATAATATAATTCGTAATATACATGGTATAATTCGTAAATATCAATTGTTGAAAATTTATGTTTTTTTAATAAAAAGCTCACAATATGAGTTATAAGGCTAAGGAGGCTATTGAATGAAGAAACCTATAATTTTGAGTACAGATCCTGGCATTGATGATGCTGTGGCAATTGCAATTTTATTGTTTAGCAAACAATTGGATGTTAAATTGATTGCTGCAGCTGCAGGAAATGTTGGAGTTGATCAAACTTTAAATAATGTTTTGAAGCTTGAAACATTATTTAAAAAAGAAATTCCAGTTGTACCAGGCTGTAGTCGTGCACTAATTAAGCACCCAATTGATGCAGTAGCAGTTCATGGAAAATCGGGCATGGATGGTTATGACTTTCCTGAGCCTAATCGGGATCTTATTCTTGAAAATAAAATAGCCCCAGTAGCATTTCACGAAGTTGTGACTGCAACGAAAAATAAAGTAACACTTGTAGGAATAGCTCCTTTAACTGATATTGCTTTATATCTCCGTCTTTATCCTGAAGATTTTAACCAAATTGAAGAAATAATAATTATGGGATGTAGTATTGGTCGAGGTAATTATGGTGTTTTTTCAGAATTTAATATTGCCAGTGATCCCGAAGCAGCTAAAATTGTTTTTGAAAGTGGATTAAAAATTCGTGTGGCGCCGTTAGAATTGGGGATGCAAGCAAAAATCCAACCAGAAATTAGTGAAAAAATCGAAAATCTAGGTAAAGTTGGTGCAATGTTTTATAGCTTATTTAAACGTTATCGTGGAGGTGGTTTTGCGACCGGATTAAAAATTTATGATGCGCTAGCAGTTGCAATGTTGCTACAACCAGATATGTTTGAATTTGTAGCAACTCATGTTGAAATAGTGACGCAAGCAGGATTTACTTATGGCGCGTCTTTAATGGACTTTAATAATAAGTTACAACAATCTAATAATGCTTTGATTGGTACTAAGGTAGATGTTGACCAATTTATTGAGTGGTTTATAAATGCTCTAAAAAAGGCTTGCTAAGGAGAGATAAAATGAATCAGCTTTTTGCAATTATTTTGACGCTATTGTCAGTAATAGTTTTAGTTTACATGTTATCTAAAAAAATGGATATCAAAATTGTATTATTTGCACTTGGGTTAGTTTTATTGTACTGTGGCGTCTTTATGGAGAATAAGATTAGCCTATTACAGCCAGTTGCCAATCAATTGTTACAGCCAATTCAAGTGATTATTGATCAATTTACAACGACTTTGTCGCAAGCAGGATTTGTTATTTTGCTACTGGCTGGATATAGTTCATATATGACTTGTATTGGAGCTAATAATGTAACCATTGGCGGTTTAACTTCGACAATGAAAGGAATTAAATCAGTATACTTATTAGTGCCAATTGTTTTTCTAATGGGAAATATTCTCTCTTTGGTAGTTCCAAGTGCTGCTAACTTGGCAATTATCTTATTGGCGACACTATATCCAGTTTTGCGGACAACTGGAATGAGTCGATTAACTGCTGCAGCTGTAATTGCTACTACTGCAACGATTATTCCCACTCCACTTGGCTCTGATAATGTCGCAATTGCTGCAGCTTTAAAAATGTCAGCAACGCAATACGTATTTAGTTATCATGCTTTAATTTCAATTCCAACCTTATTGTTAATGGCAATTGTCCATTATTTTTGGCAAAAACATGAGGATAAAAAAGATGGTCAAGGTCTTAGTTATCAAGCAGAATTAGCTCAATATGGTTTAAAAAATGATGATAAACAACAAACCCAAGTGGTTGGCAGTAAGTTTGTTCGTTTTATTTACGGGCTACTACCTTTATTGCCAATTATTATTTTAATAATAGATTTTATTTTTAATGTTACTCAAGGTCGAAATTTAACGATGAACGTGCAATCAGTGACTATTATTAGTTGGATTGTGGCGATTATAATTGAGTTAATTAATAAAAAAGATACCAAGCAAGTTTTAAACGATACCAATGCCTTTATTAAGGGAATGGGTAATGCCATGGGGATTGTTGTTTTGTTAATTGCCGCTCAAACTTATGTACAGGGGTTAAATGCTGTAGGAATTATGACCATGATTCAAAAGTTAATGACTAATATTCATGGTGCTGGAATTTTATTGCCATTAATAATGGTAATCTTGACCGCAATAATTGTCCTATTAAGTGGTAGTGGGCTAGCTCTTACCTTTGCCCTTATTCCGCTGATTGTTCCATTAGCCAAGTCAGCCGGAATTGAGCCCCAGCAATTGGCAGTACCACTACAGTTGGCTGGTAATTTGTTGCGGGCAGTTTCACCAGTAGCTGCGGTAATTTTAATTGTGGCTGGAGCAACACATTTAGAACCAGGTCAAATTATCCGTCGTACAGCTGTACCAATGATTAGTGGTGTCTTGATCATGCTGGTTTTATCATTTTGCCTACTATAAATAAAGTAAATGAAATTTAAAAATTAAATCTTAATAAGAACGCAAACCATAGCTTACTGTGATTTGCGTTTTTATTATTTTTTGAATATGGTTAAGCAATTTTATACACTGCTAAAAAATTATAATCTCGGCAAACAATTTTTTCTTTTTTGCGTATTTAATATTGACACAAAAAAGGAGGTTTTTATGCAAATCAAGCAAGTGGTTAACTCATTAATTGAAGCAGCAATTATAGCTCATGCTAGTGACCTATTTTTTTTGGTGCGTAGGACAAAGTTAGTTGTCAACTTGCGTACTACTGATGGAATTACTAGCCAGGCTGATTTTACGGTTAACGAAGGGATGGAGATTATTAATTATTTAAAATTTATAGCTCAAATGGATATTGCAGAACATAGGCGACCACAGGTAGGAGCATTCGAATATCCTTATCAAGGAGAAAATTATTTTTTGCGCTTATCAAGCATTGGTGATTTTAACGATTATGAATCTTTGGTTATTAGAATTATTTATCAAATTGATCATAGTAATTATTTTTTTCCAAATCAAATTGAACATTTAAAAATACTGACACATCAACGCGGCTTAATAGTTACAAGTGGTCCCACAGGTTCAGGTAAGACTACGACAATGTATAAATTGGCTAAATATGTAGGGCAAAAGCAAATGGTAATGACAATAGAGGATCCTGTCGAAATTCATGAAGCTAGTTTTTTGCAAACACAGGTTAATTTAAATGCTGAAATCACATATTCAAGTTTATTAGAAGCCGCGTTAAGACATCGCCCAGATATTTTAATTATTGGGGAGATAAGAAATGAAAAAACTGCTCGCTTGGCGATTGATGCTGCTTTAAGTGGACATTTGGTATTTGCAACTGTGCATGCTAAAAGTACTTTGCAAACGATTCTGCGACTTGAAAGTCTACATGTCAATATTAATGAACTTTATAATTGCATAACAGCAGTTTGTTATCAGCGCCTCTTACCGACTAAGGATCACTTATCTTGTTTAATGGATATTGCTAGTGGGGAATTCTTACAAGAACAGCTTACTTGTAAAAAGCGTAAAGAATATATTAGCTGGTATGAAAATCTAAGTGAATTAAAAGAAAAGGGTGAAATTAGTGCGCAAGTATTTGAACAATTTAAGAAAGGATAAGTTGACACAAGAGCAACGATTAAATTTTCTTGATTACTTACATCATAGTTTAGCTAATGGTTTTTCATTAAATGCTAGCTTAGAATTAATGCCAATTTTATGGCCAAATCGTAAGAACTTAATTGATAAGTTATATCAGAGAGTTCAAGCAGGAAATAAATTAAGTAATTTAATGCTGGAACTTGGTTTTTCAAAAACAGTAGTAACGCAAATTGATCTTGCTTTAGAACAAGGCAGTTTAGTAGAATGCTTGTCGCAGTTAGCTACACTAAATCGCTTAAAATGTGAACAAGAAAAGAAACTGAAGACGGAATTGTCTTATCCTTTTGTATTAGTAGTAATGATGATTTTATTGTTATTTTTTATGCAAACTTTCGTTTCAAGCCAGTTTGCTAATTCTGATGAACACATAGGTGATCTCATGCTGTTAGGGCTATTATTCTTAAGCTTGGGCTTTGTTTATTATCTGATACGAGTCTTAATGTTATTAAAAAAGCAAGATTACCATTCTTTATATAAATTAGCTCATTACCCAGTCATTGGTTCGTTAGTTAAACTCTATGTAAAATATTTATTAATTTACGATGTAGGACTTCTGTTGGCAAGTGGGTTTTCTTTACAAAAAATATGTGAGTATGCTGAAAATCAAGAGCAAGGCTCGCTTCAGCAGTTTATAGGTGAGAAAATAGCTAGTCAGCTCGATTCTGGTAAAAAACTAGCGGACATAATTGTCCAGGAATATTTCTTACCCGATGAATTATTATTGTTATTGCGGGTAGGATCAAAAAAAGCAGATTTGAGCCAACGTTGCCTTTTATTGGGACGTACTTTATTTTCAGATTTAACAAGTGGTATTGAGAAATTGATTGTTAATGTCCAACCATTCTGCTTTATTCTAATTGGATTATGTATTATTGGGATGTATTTAAAACTATTGTTGCCAATGTATGCAATGATGCAAAATATTTGAGGTGAATTGTAATGAAAAACAGAATTAAAAAACATCTTTTAGCTATTATTACTAAGGCTGAGAAGCCTCAAGGCTTTACTTTAATTGAAATGGTAGTAGTTATTGCAATTATTGTGATGCTATTAATTATAATTGCTCCTAATTTAACTAAGCAAAAAGAAAGTGCCAGTGAAAGAACTGATGATGCTTTTAAAACTACTTTACAAACACAAGTTAATCTTTATGAAGATGATAAAGATCGTAATGGTAAAGAAATAAATTTTAAAAATATGTTTGACGATGGCTATTTGACCAAGAAGCAACTTGATAAAGCTAAAAATTATGTGGTATCTAATGGTGTGGTTGAAAAGAATTCGAATTAGAAATAGCTTACCTGCTTTTACTATTGTTGAAATAATTATTACTTTGACTATAACTCTTACTTTAACTTTATTAGGAGTAGTTCAGCTCAAAACCTATAATCAAAGATTGATTTTAGATAATACAACTAAGGAAGTTAAAAGCTCGATTGAACAAGCGGCACGGATCTCGGCTATTCGGCATCAAGCCATTATTATTAGATATTATCCAGTATCCAAAAGTCTCATTTTAATTGGTAAAAAATATTACCGAGAACTAAAGGTTGCTAATGATATAGAAATATATAATCTGACTTTATTGCAAATATCACCCAATGGCTCGCTACCAGCTCACACAATAACGATTACAAATCATAAAAATATTAGAAAAATTAAGTTACAAATGACTTGGGGGCGACCAATCGATGATACTTAATAAGCTAAAAGGTTTTTTAATGGCTGAGGGTATAACCGCCTTAGCTATTGCTATTGCTGGTGTATCATTAATGGCGTTAGTTATAGGGGAAGGTCGAAGCATAGAACAAAGGATGGAGTTAAAAACTGATCGAGCCTATGCCTGGCATATTTTAAAAAAACTCGATCTAAAAGAAGTTAAAGTTCATGATCGAGTTTATGAATTGCGAGGTGCTAGTAGTGTATATGATAAGACAAGTCAAGAAACTTATCTTGTCAAGAAATAAAGGCTTTGTATTAGCTGAGGCCATGTTTGCTGTCATAATCACACTTTTAATAGTCTTGATTTTACAAAACTTATTAAAAACTATCATGCTTTCTGACAAGGCTGACCATAAAACTGATGATGTGGTTTTTGCTTATGTTCAATTCAATCGTTTTTTACATGATGATGATACGGAACTAGCATATCCTTTTCCAGAAATATCGACTTCTAAGCAAGCTGGGATAGTAAAGGTTGATCGTGATAATAAATCAAAGATATATAAATTGAATTTTTATAAAAATATGGTACGTGTCACTACTCCAGATGGTGGTCATATGCCACTTTTACTTGAAGTTAAAAAAGCTAATTTTGTTACCACGAATAATCATATTAAAATAAGCATTACAGAAAAAGATAATCGTAGTACAGAAATATATTTTAAATTAGATGCTAAATCAAAAATAAAAGAAAGAGGGAGACAAAAAAATGAAAGTAAAAGCCAGTACTCTGCTCAGTAGTGTTTTTGTCTTAGCAACCTGTTTACTTTTTATTCGCTTTTATCAGGATATATATCATGATAGCATGCAAAATGATTTATTATTAATTGAATACTTGGTAAATAATTGATTTACTTGCGCTTGTTGCCTTAATTCTATTAAAATGGATAAAAGATAAGGGGAATAAGTGATGAATAATATTGAAGAGTTATTTGAAAATTTTTTGAATTGTGTAGAATACTTACAAAAAGCATTAAATGTATCTTTTGGTGAAGCTTTGACTGAAACCTTTGATAATCTTGAAAATAATCAAATTAAGGTTGAACTTGGCGCTCCGGATAAAGCGACTGTTGTAAAATTAAGTCAAAAGTATAAAAAGTTAAATTATGATAAATTGTCACAACAATTAAAGGTACAAGTATATACTTATTTAATACTCAAGGCAGTAAACGAAGATGCTTTAGAGATTAATCAAATGCCAACACCACCAATAGTTGCAACAATAGTAGCAATGCTTATGCAAAAATTGCTACCTGACAAAAGAATAACAATTGCTGATCCAGCAATTGGAACAGGAAATTTGTTGTTTTCGGTAATTAATCAGTTAAAGCATGCAAATCATTCTAAGATGAACTATCACTTACTGGGAATCGACAATGATGAAGAAATGCTTAGCTTTGCTGATATTGGTGCCCATTTAAATAGGCTTGACATCGAATTATACTGTCAAGATGCTTTAACGCCATGGTTATTTACCAATCCAGATGTTGTTGTAGCGGATTTGCCAATAGGGTATTATCCAATTGACGAGAATGCTAATAATTTTGCAACTAAAGCGGAAAAGGGTCATTCGTTTGCTCATCTTTTATTTATTGAACAAATTATTAAAAATTTAAAAGCTGGTGGCTATGCTTTCCTCGTGGTTCCTAAAGCAATCCTTACTGGCAAAGGTGGCAGTGACTTTATGCCATGGCTATCAGATAAGGTCTTTTTAAGAGCAATTATTGAGTTGCCAGATAGTGTATTCCAAAATAAGACAAATCAAAAATCGATTTTAGTGTTTCAAAATCATGGTAATAATGTTCAAAATAGTGAAGTTTTGCTCACAAAATTGGACTCATTAAAAAAGGAAGAAGACTTAATAAAGCTTAATGTTAACCTAAATGAGTGGTATACTAAAAATATTCATTAATTTGTGAAAAAGTCAAAAGTATGTGTAGTGGAGGAATCTCATTTATGAAAAAAGTTTTAGCAATTAACTCAGGTAGTTCTTCATTCAAGTATAAGTTATTTGCCCTTCCCGAAGAACAAGTATTGGCGGAAGGAATTGCTGATAGAGTTGGCATTGAGGGCTCTTCTTTTGAAATTAAATTACCAAATGGCGAAAAGCATACTGATGAAGTCTCTATTCCAGATCAAGAGTCTGCAGTTAACTTGTTACTGGCAGCATTAAAGAAATATCAAGTTGTTACTGATCTAGACGAGATTGTCGGTGTAGGTCATCGAATTGTTGCAGGTGGGGAAGATTTTCCTGATTCAGCCATAATTGATCAAGAAAAATTACAAAAAATCTATGATTTAAAAGAATATGCACCCCTGCACAATGTTGCTGAAGGAAAAGGAATAGAAGCCTTCATGAAATTGCTTCCTAATGTCCCAGAAGTTGGCGTATTTGATACGTCGTTCCATCAAACATTAGATTCAGTTCATTATATGTATTCACTTCCTTATAAGTATTATGAAAAATATGGCGTACGTAAATATGGTGCTCATGGTACGTCAGTAAGATATATTGTTGGTCGCGCTGCAGAAATGTTAAATAAAGATCGTGTGGATTTAAAGTTAATTGTTTGTCATTTAGGGTCAGGTGCCTCTGTGACTGCTGTGAAAAATGGCAAGTCATATGATACTTCAATGGGCTTTACCCCGCTTGCAGGAGTTACTATGGGGACACGTTCAGGTGATGTTGATGCATCAGTTTTACAATACATAATGAATAAGGAAAATCTGGATATTAATCAGATGATTGATATTTTAAATGACAAATCAGGGTTATTAGGAATTTCTGAAATTTCTTCTGACATGCGTGACCTAGAAAATGATTCAGATGATAAAGCAAAGTTAGCTCGTGATATTTTTGTTAATAGAGTTAGACAATATGTTGGTTCATATATTACTGAAATGGAAGGTGTTGACGCAATTATCTTTACCGCTGGAGTAGGTGAACACGATGCTGGCGTTAGAGAAAAAGTAATGCAGTCATTTGAATTTATGGGTTTAGATCCTGATTATGAAGCAAACAAATCAAATGGTGAGAAGTTTATTTCAAAACCTGATTCAAAGATAAAAGCGCTAATTATTCCAACTGATGAAGAATTAATGATTGAACGTGATGTTGTTCGTTTAGCCCATTTGAATTAGGTACAATTTATTATATAAATATGGAATTTTTATATGGACAATTGGCAAAAAGATCGAATTGCGGCAGCAATAAATGGAACTAATCCAATGGTTATGGTCGAATTAGAGGGTGGTTATGCTACTTTCGGTGATACCCAATTTTTACCTGGTTATTGTGTACTGTTACCAAAAAAGAATGTTGCATCTTTAAATGAATTAAACATTGTGGAAAGAACAATGTTTTTACGGGATATGAGCATATTAGGAGATGCCGTTTTAGACGTTTGTCATGCCGATCGAATTAATTATGATATTTTAGGTAATACTGATAAATTTTTACATGCACATGTTTTTCCAAGATATAAATTTGAAGATCCAGTTAAACGTACTAAACCAGTTTGGCTATATAATACGAAGTATTGGACTGAGAAGAAGTATCAATATAATTCTCAAAAACATGGTGAGTTAAAAGCGGCGATAACCCGATATTTAATAGCAAAAATAGGGGATAATACTGATAGTAATTAATGTTGCTGTATATTGTTGCATAGCTAGGTAATAATTATTCGAATTAGCTGAAATAATTATTAAACAAGCAATTTTTAACAATTTAATATATAATAAAGGTCGTTAATAATTTTTAATGGCTTTTTATTTTGATATATACATAGATAATAATATATTTATAAAAAACGATTGGTTTATGAATGATATAATTATGTCGGTATGGTAATTAACAATAATAATTTAATATAAATATGACCATGATAAAAAGAATAAGGCTGATTAAGAAAAGCAGTCAAGAACTATTTTTAATGAAGAAAGTATAGGGAAAATGATAAGACTAGTAGCAATTGACGTTGACGATACATTGTTGAATAGCCATGGAGTACTACTTGAATCAACTAAAACAGTTATTAAGCGCGCAATTAGTCAACAAGTTAAAGTTGTTCTTTGTTCAGGTAGACCATTAGCTGGTGTTAAGCACTTTTTAGCTGAATTAGGAATTACTACAGATAATCAATATGTTATTACCTTTAACGGGGCTGTAATCGAATCAGTTACTGGGAGAAAATTAGCCGAATCTGGATTAGAATTTTCAACCTATAAAGAAATTGATCGATATTCTAATAAACACGATATTGCATATAATATTGTTGATGCTGATAGTCAAATTATTACGAGTAATCACAATGTTAGTTGGGTTACAGTTGTTCAAGCTTGGGAAAATCGAGCTGGTCTTTTAATTAGGACACCGACGGAATTAGGTGAAACTGCTCAGGTTATTAAAGCAGTGTTTGCTGATGAAAAAGACAAATTAGACCAAGTAGAAAAAGAAATAATTAAAAAATTTGGGCAAAAAAATTATGTTGTTCGGGCTGCCGATAATTTTTTAGAAGTAATGCATCAAGATGTTAATAAAGGTAATGCTTTAAAAATTTTATCAAAGAAATTAAATATTTCTGCAAATGAAATTATGGCAATTGGTGATGAACGCAATGATATACCAATGTTTAATTTTGCAGGTATTTCGGTAGTAATGGCTAATGGATCAGCAGCAGCTAAAGAATATGCAGACTATGTGACAGGATCAAATGATGAAAACGGCATTGAGCAAGCATTCAATAAATTTGTTTTATCTAAATAGATCTAACTATTAGCAGTTAATAAGATGTATGCTATAATAATGGTATCCTAAAGCGGGGGTGTTTTGGGATTCGACAGGCGTAGATTTGCATTAACTGCGGTTCGTAGGTCACGTCTACGTAAAAACGTCACAGTTTTATAACTGCAAATAAAGAAAATTCATACGCATTAGCTGCCTAATTTAGGCACATGTGTTGCTTTTTATCGGATTACTCACGTCTGGTATCAAGTATCAACTTAGTGAGTTACGTTTAACTACCTCATCTGAATAGTTAAGAAGAGTCATTGCAGATTAGCTAGCCCATTCTAGCCCTGTTATATGGCGTTTTGGACTAGTGAAGTTCAAATAATATAACTATAATCGTAGATGTTAGTGACAGGATGCGTTTGGACAGGAGTTCAATTCTCCTCACCTCCATTTTAAAAAGCTTGTAACTATTTATGTTACAAGCTTTTTCTGTGTGCAAATTCGCCCAATGTTCACTGACTTTTTAAATTTCATCACGAACGCTAACAATTTGTCGGGTTTTTGTTAACCTTAAGGTCAAGGAATAGGTCTTTTGTATGTAATATACAAAGGTTTTAAGCAACCAGTTTGATAACAAATTCTTAAAGGGTGTTTGTCCTGAATGATAGTCATACTTCATTAATTTAGGCCAAGCCTTCGCTGGCTGAACCTTTCTACTTGCGAATTGCTACAGGAATATCAATAGTTGACTCTTTGCTTTGCCTATCTTGTACCAATGCAGCTTTTTGCATGAGTCAACTGTCTAAAATAGAAATTCCAGTAGCAGAAATCAAAATACGATTTTATATATTTTAATAAATGTGTGCAGGTTATTACGATACTATCATTTCGCACGCAGGTAAATAAAAATTTATTTTTTATTTACAACTACCAAGCTGGCTATCAGAATCAGTTTTTTGTATGATTGCTTTGAGGTGAATAAAGTGAAAAAATTTTATCAAAAAAATAAATGGTTAATATTAGCTTTATGTACTTTTATAACAATCCCAGGCATTTTATTTTTAATTATTGGTAACTCTAAGCAAAGGACAGATTGGCTCAGTTTTTGGGGTTCATATCTTGGCAGCATAATTACAATTGCCTTTGCGTACATTAACACACAAGTTAGTAGTAAAGAGCAATCGGAAAATCTAAAATTACAGTTAGAGCAAAGTAAACAAAATGACTTAGACAATGCCATTAAACTGGATCGGATGAAAAGATTATTTTCTTTAATTGATTATTCCGATATAGTAAATCAAGAATTCAAAAGTGCAAAAATTCAAGCAGTGATAAATACCAAGAGAACAAGTTATGCTAAATTAGAGTTTGATAAAATCAAAAAAATAGTGACAGATTTAGATTTTTTTGTACAAAAGGCAAATAACATTTTTTATATAACAGATTTTGAAAATAAAATTGATTTAAAGGATATTAATAAAGAATTACTAAATTTTAAAGTAAATGATTTATTATTGATTGAATTTATTGAGTCTAAAATACCAAAAAAAGCAACAGAAAAACTTGATGTCAAAAATAAGAAACATCTAGAAGAAATCAGCCAACATATTAATAAATTAGATACAGACTATGATATTTTAGATAAAGAAATAAGAAAAGTATATAAACAAGAAACACTGATAATTAAGGATTAATAAGTAATAAAGTGGAATAAATAAAGTGACTTGTAAGCTTTAAAGTAGATTTTTTAAAAATAATCTTTTAAAGTTTTTACTAAAATATCTTTCCGCCAACTATTAATGGTTATAAACAGTATACATGTAAACTGTTATTTATTTTTAATTTTTAAATTATAAATAATGGTTTTAAATTTTTGGAATAAAAGTTTACACTTAAAGTAAGAGGTGATTATAGATGGAACCAATTTTTTTAAATCCATATTTTAGACCCAAAATTTGGGGTGGACGGAAATTAGAGACAATTTTTGATTATGACATTCCTAACGGCAAAGTTGGCGAAGCTTGGGTTATATCAGGTTATAAAAATAACGCTTCGACTGTAATTAATGGTAAGTTTAAGGGGCAAAGTTTACGTGCTGTGTATCATGAGCATCCTGACCTTTTTGGAAATCCACAGAATAAGGAATTTCCCCTTTTGGTCAAATTTTTAGATGCAAATGATAATTTATCGGTACAAGTCCACCCTAATAATGACTATGCCAGGCAAGTTGAGGGGGATAGTGGTAAAACAGAAAGTTGGTATGTTCTTCAAGCTGATCCAGGTGCTTATTTGATTTATGGTCATACTGCTAAGACACGTGCAGAGCTTGCGGATATGATTCATAATGAAAATTGGGACCAGCTCCTGTGCAAAGTCCCAGTTAAAGCAGGAGATTTTTTCTATGTACCTTCGGGAACGATTCATGCCTTAACCAAAGGAATTATGGTAATTGAAACACAACAATCAAGCGATGTGACTTACCGCTTATATGATTATGATCGTATTGATCAAAAATCAGGTAAAAAGCGGGAGCTACATACGCAAAAGTCAATTGATGTTACAACAGTACCTCATATTAATCCTAAACTTGATATTAAAGTCGCTAATGATCAAGATGCAGAAATTAAAACTTTAGTTGCACCACCGGTTTCACCATATTTTTATTTATGGCAAATAAATTTAAATGGAAGTTGGACAAGTAATCTTAAAGGCCATCCTTATTTATTAGTAACAGTTATCGCGGGAACAGGACAGCTTGTACTAGATGATAAAAAGTATGATTTATCTATGGGTAGCAATTTAATTATTCCCAATAAAACAGCTTCATTTACTTTTGCCGGTAAAATGAAAATGGTGCTTTCTGCTCCTGGAAAAGAAATTTAATTCTTAACAAAGAGAGGACAAAAGTATGATTTATGTCGCATGCGGCTCAATTACACTAGTTATAGGTATACTTTGGTTAATTTCTCCAGCAAAACGACCTAACCCTTTTTACGGTTATTATTCATACTTGTCACGAGTCAATAAAGCTAGTTTTCGTTTTGCTCAAAAAAAAGCCAGTATGTTTTTTATTATATTTGGTGTAGCACAAACCATGTTCGGTCTGGGAATACATTTTTTAAATTTGGATAGGTACTTTTTTATTTGGTTACTTACCTTTTATTTTTTTCCGTTATTTTCAATTATTTTAACGGAGAAGAGTGTAAAAAGCTTTTTACTTAAGCGTCATGAATTACCTTCAGATTATATAGATCCTGATCAAGTAAAAAGTAAGAAAACTAAAGGATTCAAAAAGTAGAATGAAACTGAAAATTTTAATGGTTGAAGACGATAAGTCACTTTCGGAAATGATGTGCATGTTTTTTGAAAAAGAAGGTTGGGAAGTTGATGTTGCCTTTGACGGTGAGCAAGCCGTTAACAAGTTTAATCAAGATCCAAATAAGTATGATTTAATTACTTTGGATTTAAATTTGCCAAAGAAAGACGGTATTCAAGTTGCCAAAGAAATTCGTGCGGTTTCAACACGTGTACCAATTATTATGTTGACTGCTAGAAATAGTGAGGAAGATCAAATTTTAGGTCTTGGTGTTGGTGCAGATGATTATGTCTCAAAGCCCTTTAGTCCGTTGGCTTTGATTGCACGAATAAAGGCATTGTTGCGTAGGATAAAGATTGAAGATAATCCTAAACTTAATAAATCGACTCAGGTTTCGCAGGCATTTGATGTTGAGACAACACACATGAAAATTTCAAAAAGTAGGCGTGAGGTTTTATTTGATGGTCAAGCTGTGGTTAATATTACGCCTAAAGAATTTTCGTTACTTTTTACAATGGCACAAAAGCCTAAGCAAGTTTTTGCACGTGGTCAGTTGCTGGAACTAGTTTGGGGTTATGATTATTTTGGTGAAGAGCGGACAGTTGATGCTCATATTAAAAAATTGCGCCAAAAATTAGAAAAAGTTGGGGCTAATGTCATTCAGACTGTCTGGGGTGTTGGCTACAAATTTGATGATTCACAGGTTTAGCTATGAAGTTGCTATATCAACATATGCTTAGTTTTTTGTTAATTATTTTGACTATAGTTTCCATTATTGGTTATTCTGAAATAAATTACGTATCTAATCAATCCTATGTTCAAAATTATCAACGAATGGAAGATTATGCGTCATCGTTGGGCTCATTAGCTGTAACTGATAAAACAGATGGTACACTAATACTTAATTCTGGATTTTTGGATCAGTTACAGTTTGTTTTACATAATGATGACCTTAATTTACGTGTTTTTAATGCGCGTGGAGAGCAGATATATCCAGAAAAAAGGAAAAATTTGCATCTGGCAGAAGATGTCTGTGCCATTCTTAAACAAGGTCAAGAAATTTATATCAAAAATAATAATGATTCCCATACTTATGTTGGTAATACTAAGAACGCCTACACTGGTATTCTTAAGCCTTGGATGAACAAGGGAAAAATGATTGGTGCAATTTGGATTGGAAGTAAAATAAAGAGTGTGGAACAGCCAATTGTGATGGCTAAACATAATTTAATTAATGCACTTGTCATTGCACTGTGTGTGGGTCTGCTATTAAGTCTAGTGTTTTCTTATTATTCAACCAGTAAAATTAAGCGATTATCGACGGCAACCAAAAAAGTAGCGTCTGGAAATTTTGATGTTCAGCTTAATTATTATGGTAACGATGAGATCGATCAATTAGCTGCTAATTTTAATCAAATGGTTAGAACACTTAGGAAGTCTAACGAAGAAATTAAAAACCAAGAAAAACGACGTGATCAATTTATGGCGGATGCAGCTCACGAAATGCGAACACCGCTTACGACGATTAATGGTATTTTAGAAGGTTTACAGTATAATGCGATTCCTGAACAATCACGATCTAAATCAATTGCGCTCATGCGTCGTGAAACTGAACGCTTGATACGTCTAGTTAATGAAAATTTGGATTTCGAAAAAATTAGAAATAATCAAATTAGTTTAGCCAAAGTAAACTTTAATGCTCAGCCACTTTTGCAAGAAGTTGCTGATGAATTAAAACAAAATGTTGAAAAAGAAAAAGATGAAATCAAAATTATGGTTCCCACGGATTTACCAATTTTTGCTGATCAAGATAGATTTCGACAGATAATGATGAATTTAGTCCAAAATGCAATTCAATTTACCCATCAGGGCAAAATTTTGATTAAAGGGTACCGTATTCAGCATGCAACGCAGATAATTGTTAAAGATAATGGAATTGGAATGAACGATGAGCAGATGAAGTACATTTTTGAGCGTTTCTTTAAAGCTGATCCTTCCCGCGCTCGCCTAGGAATTGGTGAGTCAGGACTTGGTTTGTCGATTGTTTTATCATTGATTAAACAACACGGTGGGAAAATAAGTGTTAAGTCTAAGCCGCACGAGGGGACATGCTTTACAGTCACTATTTTTGATAAAGGATATGAACAATATATTACAATTAAATGATTGCAAAAATTATTTGAAAAATTGAAGCAAAAAACTGCTAATTGACGTTTAAATAATCCTAAGTTCTGAATCTATTTAGTTTCAGAAGATATTAAAACGTAATTAACAGTTTTTTATTTTGTTGCAATTAACTTGTTTAAGAAGTATTAAGTAATAATTACTTTTTATAGTCTTTATTTGATTTACTATTTTTCTCGATTAGATGATTGCCACTTACAGATTCTGGCACCTGTGAAATTTCTGCTTGTCGCTCTTTAAGTTCAGGAGCATCTGTTTCATACAAATTAGTAGTAGTTTTGTGCTTTTTAGTAATTAGGGCAGTAGATTTAGTTCCTAGTATTTCAAGTAGCCCCTCCATTTGTTGGAAATTAGTTAGGTAGTTAAAATTATTAACTTCAACTGGCTTAAATCCATTAGGAGTATAAAAACGCAATAGGTTATGGTTGTTTAGTAAATCAGAGTATTTCAATGAATTTTTACTTTTTTTAGTTAGCAGTGCAATTTCTGATTTTTCTTGATTAGTAAAATTAATTATTTGCTTCCCAGTTGCTCGTTCATAAACAGGTCCTTTAATTCCTTTACCACCTAAAATAATATATTTTTGGCTAATAATTGTACCGTTGCGAAATACAATCCATGGCTTATAACCTGGTGCTAGGAGGTCGCTACCAAATTGAAGGTAATCATGATTCGAAATACCTAATAAATGAAGCAAAGTAGGTAGTACATCAATTTCACCAGCCACTTTGTTGTGTATGCCTCCTTTTAAATTTGTTGCATGAATCATAAACGGTACTCGTTGCATTTGCACATTATTATAATTATTCCAAGTATCAGAACTTTCGCCAATTATTGGGGCAAGAACTTCATTTTCAGAATTGGTAAGACCATAGTGATCGCCGTAGATTACCACCATTGTTTTATTGATTAAACCTGATTTTTTAAGATAATTAAAAAATTCACGTACAGCCTGGTCCAGATAATGAGCAGTTTCAAAATAATTATTAATTGATTTATCATTAGTTTGGGCAGTTTTAAAAGCAGGATCTAAATCTTCATCATCCATTTCAAAAGGTGTGTGGTTGGTTACTGTAATGAATTTTGTATAAAAGGGCTGCTGCATTCGTTCAAGATACTTTATGCTTTCAGCAAACATGACTTTATCTTTAATACCATAACCAATATGGTCATTTTTTTCATGACTAAAATAATTTTGATCAAAAAAGTAGTTATAGCCCATGTTTTTGTATACATCATCACGGTTCCAAAATGAGCCAACATTACCGTGAAAAACAGCAGATGTATATTTGCCATTTTGCCGTAAAATTTGAGGTGCAGCTTGGAATGTATTTGAACTACCTAATGCTGTGAATAGGGAACCATCAGAAATGCCATAAGTGCTTGTTTCCAACATATTTTCTGCATCACTAGTTCGACCAATTCCAACCTGATGATAAAAATTATTAAAACTAAGCGTATGCCGATTATGATAAATTGAATTAAGAAAGGGCGTGACTTCTTTGCCATTAATTTTTAAATCAATTAAGAATTGTTGAAAACTTTCTAGGTGAATTACAATCACATTTTTATTTTTTTCTTTGCCAAAATATAGACTGCTTTTAGGCAATTGATTTTTTTTAGTAAAAGAAATTATTTTATTTAAGTCAGAAGTATTTGCGTTACGATTAACTTGTTCAGTTTGCTCATTTTTAATGCCATCATAAACGGTGAAGGTATCAATTCCTAAATATTTAACAATGTAAGAACGATCAAAAGTGGTTCTTAGAAGACGAGGACGTGATGATTCTGCCAAGAAGATATTTAGGACTAAGATTAACGCGCCTAAACTAGTAATGGTAAAAGGTGTGAGCAAGTCGTAGGACTTTTGGTCAATTTTAATTTTACGCATTACTAGTAAAAGAATAACTATAATTAAGTCTAACCAGAGTAGTAAATCTGTTGGTTCCAGTAGTGCAACTGCACTTTTTCCTAAACCTGGGGCAACTTTTCCAGAATTAATGATAGTTTTGACGGTAATAAAATCTGAAAACTGGCGATAGTTTAAAATATTGGCAAAAAGCAAGCCAGTATTAGCAAAATCCATTAGAAGCATCATGCAATAAGACATAATTGGTTTAGAAAAGTAAAAACCAATATTAATTAAAATAATTGCAGTACCGATTGGACTGAGCCACATGATGAAGTGTTGATAAGGGTCAGCAAGTCCCAAATTAAAGTCATGATAAATGGCAAAGATATATTTTAGGGTATATAAAATGATTAATAAGCAAAAAAAGCCTGTACGCTTCTGGATAAAATTGATTAAATAATTTTTTTTCAAATTTAATTCTCCTTAATTAGTTATTTTAAAAGTTTCTCCCCTTTTAGACAATCTTTTCTGCATTGTTAAGTTCTTTTTTAAGAATTATTTGGTTTAATTTGAGTATAATCTAGTTAGATATAATTTTAGGAATTGACTGAGACATGATTTTTTTAGGACCGTTATACAGCACATTAGTTCATTATTTTGCAATGAAAATAAATCATTTTGCACTGATTAAGCTTACCATGGTAGCACTTGATAAGACTATTTTTTATTTTTTGCTCTTTGTTATCATCCGCTTATTATGGCTCAAGTTGTTTGGCAACTTGAGATCAATAAAAGTCGAAGTTGCGATATGGTTATTTGCCTTTTATATTATCTTATTATTAATGTTAACAACATTTCGGAAGACTTATTTTCCCTGGGAAATAAAATTCAACTTTAGGCGACCACTGAGTGATATTAATCTGATCTTTTTACGCGAAACATGGAAATTGATATATGCCAAAAGTCATATTGATTTTATTTATAATTTTTTGGGAAATATATTTTGTTTTATTCCATTTGGATTTTTAGCGCCGATTATATTTAGAAAAAAACAAACTTTTAGGCAAATTTTTTTATTAGGAATTACTCTGTCAATTGCTATCGAAAGCTTACAATTTTTGCTTGGAACAGGTATTAGTGATATTGATGACGTATTTTTCAATAGTTGTGGCGCAGCAATTGGGTATTTGATTTACTGGTTATTTATCTAATTAACCAAAACTATAAAACTATTAAAAAGAACTGGTATTTATAAAATAAGATTGCTAAAATATTCTTGTGAAATAGATATTTAAATCAGTAAGGGAAGCGTATTTAATATGAGTATAGTTAAATTTGACAGTACAAAGTTAACACCTTTTGTTCATGACAACGAACTAAATGAAATGCAAGCGATGGTCGATGCAGCTAACAAGCAATTACAAGAAGGCACTGGTGCAGGAAGCGACTTTTTAGGTTGGGTTAATTTACCAGTTGACTACGATAAAGATGAATTTGATCGAATTAAGCAAGCGGCGCAAAGAATTCAAAACAACTCTGAAGTTTTAATTTGCATAGGTATTGGTGGCTCATACCTTGGCGCTCAAGCAGCGATTGAATTTTTAAATAGCGCTTTTTACGGTAAGGGTAAAGAAAAATACCCAACTGTGGTTTTTTGTGGTAATTCACTTTCAGGCTCATATTTACACGATTTAATTGCTTGGCTTGGTGACAAAGACTTTAGTATTAATGTAATCTCTAAGTCAGGTACTACCACTGAGCCTGCAGTTGCCTTTAGAATTTTTAAAGAAAAGTTAATTGCTAAGTATGGTAAAGAAGAAGCAACTAAACGAATTTTTGCTACAACTGATCGTGCTAAAGGTGCACTAAAAACAGAAGCTGATGCTGAAGGCTATGAGGAATTTGTTGTTCCAGATGACATTGGTGGTCGTTTTAGTGTTTTATCAGCTGTTGGATTATTGCCAATTGCAGTTTCAGGTGCTGATATTGATCAATTAATGCAAGGCGCAGCTGATGCAAAAAGTGCTTATCAAGATACCGATTTGACTAAGGATAGTCCTTACCAATATGCGGCTTTACGTAATATTTTATATCGTAAAGGTTATACCACAGAAATTGTTGAGAATTATGAACCAACTTTAAGAATGTTTAGCGAGTGGTGTAAGCAATTAATGGGTGAATCGGAAGGTAAAGATAATAAAGGAATTTGGCCAGCAAGTGCCAACTTTACTACTGATTTGCACTCACTTGGGCAATATATTCAAGAGGGCTTACGTAATTTATTTGAGACAGTAATTAGGGTTGAAAAACCAACTAATGACGTTGCGATTCCTTCAGATGAGCACAATTTAGATCAACTAAACTTTTTAGCGGGAAAGAGCTTGAATTATGTTAATGAACGAGCATATGAAGGTGTAGTTTTAGCTCACACTGATGGTGGTGTACCGGTGATGACGGTTAATATTACTGATCAAACTGAACACACATTAGGCTACCTTATTTACTTCTTTGAATTAGCGATTGCAATTTCAGGTTATTTAAATGGTATTAATCCATTCAGTCAACCTGGGGTTGAGGCATATAAGCGAAACATGTTTGGCTTATTAAACAAGCCAGGTTATGAAGAATTACATGATGATTTAACTGCACGGTTTAACGCTGAAAATTAATAAAATATTTTATATAAAGTGATACCCTCCAAGTTTTCAACTTGGAGGGTATTTATATGATATTATTATTGCTTTCATTAAATATTTTTTAATAATATTATAGACTTTTTAATTTATCATGATAAAATACTAAATAATAATTTTAAAGGAGTAATAAAACGTGAAAAATTAAAAGTAACTTTGTTTGTCAGTTGATGTGAATTTGATAGATAATTTATATGCGAAGGAGTGCTCAGATGAATAGTATGAGCAAAAATAATAATTTATCTGCTAAAACTTTTTTTAATAATGTCTTAGCTGGAACGGCAACTGGAATTATTGTTGGTTTAATTCCTAATGCAGTGGTTAACGCTATTTTAAAATTATTTGGGCAAAATACAATTACGATAGGAATTAATCAGGCATTGTTGATTTTTCAATGTACAACACCACTTTTAATTGGTGCTTTAATTGCGATTCAGTTTAAACTGGCCCCTTTAGATGTTGCTATTGTTGCTGGCGCAGCCTATGTTGGTTCTGGTGTAACTAAATTTGTACCGCAAATTGTTAATCCTGCTACCAAAGCTTCAGGAGCTCTAATTACTGCTGGCACAGGTGATTTAATTAATACAATGATTACTGCTAGCCTAGCGGTAGCCCTGCTGTTACTTGTGGGTGAGCGAATGGGTTCTGTAAAAATTGTTGCTGCCCCAATTTTGATTGGCGGTGGTGTAAGCTGGCTTGGCTTATTAATTTTGCCCTATGTTAGTAAAATCACCACTTGGCTTGGTTCGGTCATTAATTCCTTTACAAATTTACAACCACTTTTAATGTGCATTTTGATTGCCTGTATGTTTTCAGTTTTAATTATTTCTCCTATTTCAACTGTAGCAATTGGAATGGCAATTCAGCTCAATGGGATGTCGGCAGGAGCTGCTGCCATGGGCGTAGCTGCAACCACTATCGTCTTAGTAGTTCATTCGTGGCGCACTAATAAATCAGGTATTACTATAGCGGTTGCGCTAGGAGCAATGAAGATGATGATGCCCAATTTATTTAGACACCCAATTATTTTAGTACCGACGTTAATTACTGCAATTATTTCTGCTATTCCAGTTGCCCTATTTCAAATTAATGGTACTCCAGCATCAGCGGGTTTTGGCTTGGTTGGGCTGGTCGGTCCGCTTGCCTCAATGAATGCGGGTAAAGCCAGTATAAATGCGGTCATGGCAATGATTTGTTGGCTTATTATACCGACATTTGTAGCGATTATTTGTCGGTTCGTTTTTGAAAAAGTATTTCATCTTTATGATGAAAAAGTCGTATTTGCCTATTTGGGTGAATAGAATCAATAAATACAAACCTATACGAAAAATACTCCTAAGTTACTATGATTGTAACTTAGGAGTATTTTTGTTATTTAATTATAAAGTAATTGAAAAACTGAAGTTTTAAGTTAAAAGTTGTAGGTTCAGTTTGAATTTTGGTTAAAATTTCGCCAAGCTTGAGCGATTTGCTGATAATTTAAATGAGAAGTATTTGGAAATAGCAGTTTTGCTTCTCCCAGCTCATTTTTGGCACCAACGCCAACAGAAAATGCACCTGCACTATTTATTGCTTTAATACCAGCAATTGAGTCTTCAACTCCCACACAATCTTGGGGCTCGACATTGATAGCAGATGCAGCAGCTAGGAAAATATCTGGGGCCGGTTTTCCTGCCATCACTTTGCTGGGATCCGCAATTGCATTAAAAGCGGAATTTAATTGCAGTTTTTCTAAAATATAAGGCCCATTAAGACTGGCTGAGGCTAATGAAAGCTTGACATCATGTTCTTTAAATTGGGTGATTAAATCAGATATCCCTGGCAGAATATTTTGCGGTGTTAAGCTGGCAAGTAATTCGCGAAAGATTTTATTTTTTTCGTTAGTCATTTCTTGAAAATCCGCAGCACTAACTTTAATATCCAGATAGTTTAAAATCGCAGTTAAAGAATCATTGCGACTAACTCCTTTGGTTTGCTTTTCCAAGGCGGCAGGCAATTCACGGTTAAAATGATCTTTAATTAACTTGCGCCATGCCTGAAAGTGGTAAACGGCTGTATCGGCAATTACGCCATCCAGATCAAACAGTACGCCTTTCATTTAAAAACTTCCTTTCACTTGCTAATGGTGTTTGTACCATGATTTCTTTGATTTTTGCAAAATCATCATCTGAAATATTGATAAATGGGAGCATTACGTTCAGCTCGGTTAAAGAACTACCACCAAAAGTCTCCAGATTCTTAGAATCTTGCAAAAAATTAAATACGTTATTGATTGGTGCTAAATTTTTCACTAATTCTGGGTCAGTCATAATTTGCTTAACTGGCATTGCCAAATTGTAATATTCAATGTAACTAGTTACTGGTTGGTAGCTAATAGTGTATTTTCCGCCATTAAGAGTTAGTGGCAATTCTTTATTGACACCGTTTACTTGCACTTGTCCGTTCGTTCGAGGCAGTTTCACTGTTACTGTTTGTCCAAATGGAATAGTCAAGTTAATTTCAATTGTATGTTTTTCGTCTTTTTCAAGTTGATATTCAATTTGGAGATCACCATATGAACTTTCATAATGACCTTGAACCTGCTTAAGCCGATAATCAAATTGTGGTGCAAATTCAACTTTTTGGTAGCCATTTTCTTGTTGATGGAGCCCAAGAACTTGTTGATAAACCCACTGCATGATTGCGCCGATTGAGTAATGATTTAATGAATTCATTCCCTCAGGATTCATTGAACCATCAGGCAAAACGGAGTTCCAACGTTCCCAGATGGTAGTAGCGCCAAGGTTAACGGCATAAAGCCAACTTGGAAAATCTTTGTTTAGAAAAATTTGCGTGGCTAGTTTATGTTCACCGTTTTCTGACAATACTTGACAAATCAACGGGGTACCAACAAAACCAGTCTTTAGATGATTATTATCTTTACCAAGGCGCGTTACTAAATCTTTTACAACGCGCTTTTTTTGCTCTTTGGGAATCAGATCAAAGCGTAGTGCCAATGCATAAGCCGTTTGGGTGTCAATTGCTAGGCGTCCATTTTGCGTGATATATTCAGCTCTAATAGCTTGTTTAATAGCTTTAGCTTGTTCAGCATATTGGTGGGCATCTTCTTGCTGACCTAAGACTTTTGCGCTGGCAGCAACGATTGAACTTGAGTAGTAATAGTAAATGGAGGCAATGAAGTCTTCATCAGTTTTACCAGTAGGCATTGCTGGATTTTCACCATCAAGTGATAGCCAATCACCAAATTGGAAGCAACCTGTCCAAAGATTTGGGGTTGAGGTAGATTGGCTAATCCAGTCAACCCAAGCCTTCATACTGGAATAGTTTTGCCTTAAGATTGCTGGATCACCGTATGCCTCATAAACTGTCCATGGAATGACAGTCGCTGCATCACCCCAAATAGCGGCCCCACCACTGTCATTACCCATTGCTGGGGCATACATGGTAAGCATTCCAGTGTGCTGTTTTTGTTCAATTAACATGTCTTTAGCATATTTTTTGAAAAAGGCATAAGTATCCATATTTAAAACGGCTGTACTTGAAAAAATGTCTGCATCACCAGACCACCCAAGACGTTCATCACGTTGCGGACAATCTGTTGGCACGTCAAAGAAATTACTTTTTTGACTCCACATTACGTTAGCTAACAGGCGGTTAACTTTTGGATTATCTGTCTTAATGGCACCGGTAGTTTTCATATTTGAATAGATTATTGCTGATCTAAAATCTGCCTTAGTTAGTGGTTTAGTATTACCAGTAACTTTGACATAGCGGTAGCCATAATAAGTGAAGTGGGGACGCACCCATTTTTGTTCACCATTGGAAGTATAATAGAATGCTGCTCGGGCTTCCCTTAAATTATCACGGTAAAAATTACCATTTTTCAGAATTTCACCAACTTCCAATTTAAGGGTAGTACCAGTATTTTCACGGTTAAAGAATTCTGGCCATCCGGCATGATTTTGGCCAAAATCTAAGACCGTTTCACCAGCTGGTGTCTTAATTATTTCTTTCACGGGAAGATACTCACTGATTGTAAGAGGCAAACTTAAACGATCGTGTAGAATTTCCTTAGAGTGATCGAGCAAGGTTACTGGCTGCCAGTTAGCTATTACATGAGTATCATCATAATCTTCACCGTAATAGATAGCCGACTTAGTGATTTTACCTGAAGTAGTTTTCCAGGAAGCATCACTTAAAATAATTTCCGTTGAATTATCAGTGTATTGAACATGTAGTTCGGCAATCGCCATTTGGCGATTACCATAGATATTGTCTTGTCCGCCGTCAAAACCAAAGTTACCTTTATACCAACCATCACCAAGTGAAATTAGTAATTCTTGATTAGCTGACTTTTGAAGTGGTTTAGTTACGTCATAAGTTTGAACTTGGATTAATTGATCGTATGCGGTAGTGCCCGGGGCTAGTAATTCATTGCCGACCTTTTCATTATTTAAATAGGCTTCATATACGCCCAAACCAGTCATGTAGAGACGAGCGCTTTTTACTGGCTTTGTCAGTGTAAATTTCTTGGCAAGCAAGGTGTTTTGAATATCTTTATCATTATTGCCAATCCAACTAGCGGTAAACGGCTCCGCCATTTTACCAGTTTCAAAGAAACTACTCTTACTACTTTCATCGTTAGCGTTTTTAACATAAATGGTTAATTCGTAACGAGTTCTCGGCTGCAAGTTAAGCGCAAAATCAAAAAAGTTATTTTTGTAAACTTGCCAGTTTGAATCGTAAATTTCTTTATCTGCTTTAACTACGATTCTTTTTTTTGTGTCCTGTATAGTTGCAGAATTAGTAAGATTAAAGGCAACCCGTAAATGATTATCTAAGTCATAGCCAAGGGGCTCAGTCATATGATTAATTGTAATCTGATTAATTTCAATCATTATTTTGCTCTCTTTCTATAGACGGGTATCGAAGCGACCACAGAAAGGATCTACTGGATTTTTACCAAGAAATTCTTCTTGACCCATCATTTTTTTCAGTAAGGCATCAATCGTAACTTCATTGCCTGTATAAGCATTAATGTAAGTTGAAACCATCGGAATATCAAAGAGGTGGTATGGGTTGCAAGTAGAAACAAAGACAGTTGGGATATCCTTCATGAACCATGGTGCATCAGCGGCCATCAAGTGAATCCAATCTAGTCTAGTGGTAGTCTGGTTACTTGCCGTTTCAACATTAGCTACATAAAAGGCAAGGTCAAAGCGATCTTTTTCAAATTGAACGCCACCTTCAAAAACTTCTTGGAAATCTAAGTGTTTTCGATTAAAAACAGTGACTTGGAATCCTTTTTCTTCAAGTTTTTCTTTAAATTTAGTAGTTACTTTACCGCCTTCTTTAAAGCCACCATCATCAGTATCACCTAAAACGACGAGACGAACTCGGGGGTATTTCTTTGGTGTCAGTGGCAATAATTGGTCGCGGTCCTTAACCAGAGTGATTGATTCTTTAGCAACCTTAGCCGCGAGCTTCTCGTGTTCTGCTAATTTTAAGTCGAAATTACTTAATGCAGGTTCACAGAGTTCACCCGCAGTATTCATTACGCCTTGGGCAACCTTAGTTGCAATTATTCTTGTTACTGCTTCATCAACGCGTGACATGGGAATGGTTCCGTTAGCTACGGCATCAGTAATAAATTGATAATCTTCGTCAATGTCTTTGTTAAAGAGAATCATGTCAATACCAGCATTGATTGTTGCTGGTAAAGCTTCTGAACGCTTCATTATTGCGTTATAACCAATCATTGGCGTTGCATCAGTAATCGTTAAGCCGTTGAAGTTCAAAACTTTCCGAAGTAAGCCGTTAATTAAAAGCTTAGAAGTTGATGCTGGTCTTAAGTCTTTATCTTCAATTCCTGGCTCCAATCGGCGTTCCCAAGCTGGTTGCATAATATGAGCAATCATGATACTTGGTAAACCATTATCAATTAAGTGGTGATAAATTTCTCCGTAGGATTGCATCCATTCATCAGCGGAAAGCGAATTAATCGAACTTAATAAGTGCTGGTCACGTTCATCGACACCATCACCAGGGAAGTGTTTAGCAACAGGAATAACGTGGTTAGCATTTAGTCCGGCAATTTGAGCATCTGACATTCTAATTACTCGTTCTTTATTACTGCCATAAGTTCGGACATTCATAATTGGATTACGGAAGTTTTGGTCAAGATCAACAATTGGAGCAAATGACATGTTGCCCCCAACCTGCTTTGCTTCGTAACCAGAAACTTCGCCTAAATTATAAGCGTTTTTAGTGTCATCGGTTGCCGCAATCTGCAATGGGCGGCCTAACCAAGTACCACCATTTATGAGTCCATTACCACCGGCTTCAAGGTTAGCTGCGATTAAAAGTGGAATATTACTTGCTTTTTGTGAAGTTGCTATTTCATGCTGTAATTTTTTAGCATCATCAGGACGGTACATAATTCCGCCAGGTTGATATTTTTTTACAAATGCAGCTAAATCTGTGTTTTCTTCATCTTCACCGATGACAAAGAAAAGTTGACCGATTTTGGCTTCGGTTGACATACTTGCTACTTTTTGCTTAACAAAGTTAATTTGTGTAGTAGACAAGTTATAGGGTTTTTTAGATAGGTCTGTCATCTTTTTCCTCCATGTGCTATAAATATTAGTGAATTTTGTTCTTATTTTAATATAGCTTTGTCCCAGCTTCTATTGCTAAAATACATGATTTTTGTGTTGATTTCACAGATTTATTTCTTGGTAAAAACAGTGGTTTAGTTAATTAATTCGGAAAAAGGAGAAATACTAAATTGGAAAATCAAATTTTTAAGTTGCTAAGAAAAGATAATAAGCCGAGAGAATGGCAAGACGTACTAGCAACTGTAAAAAGAAGTGGTAGTTTAATTAAAAAAGCAGGCAAAATTGGTCTGGAGCCTGTATACCGCTTTTTTGATACTTATTCGGATAATTTGGTTCTTAGTAGTAGTTCAATTTGTATCTCAGTTCAACCAACCGAATCATTTATTCCGTACCATATGCATGATTACGTTGAAATTATGATTCCCTTAGTAGATAGTTGTACAGTTGTACTAGAACATTCAGAAGTCAAGGTTAAACAAGATAACCTGATTTTTGTCGGCAATAAAACTGTGCATAGAGTTAAGCCAATAGGGAAAGAAGGTATAGTGGTTAATATTGCTCTACGAAGTTCGGCATTTTCTTTAAACGAATTGGATTACTTAAGTCATAGAGAAAATGGCTCCAATATTTCTAATATTTTATTTTCACTTCTTTCAAATGAAGAGTACGGCGAGGGGCGGTATAGTTTGTTTGAAATAAATCATGATGCCAAGATATTAACTTTGATTTATGATGTGATTTTAGAATATTATCATCCAGATATTCAGTCTAATCAGTTAATTCGTTTAGAGATGCTAACTATATTTACCCGCTTAATTCGGCAAGCTGCTAATGCAGAGATTAAAGTAAAAGATTATCATAAACAAAGAAATAATCTATTGTCGCTTTTACTTTATATTGAAAAGAATTACAATAAAATCACATTACAAGACATGGCTAAAAGCTTTGGCTTTAATCCTAATTATCTATCTGACTATCTTAAAAAGCACACAGGAAAAACTTTTATTCAATTAGTGCATTTGCAAAGGGTCAATGTGGCGGCTGAATATTTAACATACACTACTGCACCAATTGAGAGAATTTCTAGTCGTGTTGGATATGAAAATCCCTCATATTTTTATAAAATTTTCAAACTCAATTTTGGTATTTCACCAGCTGAATATCGCAGGCAGAACAATAAAAAGATTAGCAAAAACAATTGCTAATCTTTTTGATTTTAAATATTGAAAACTGGGAAATGGATATAAATGCTCTGTTTTTTGAATATGGTCATCCTCAAAGTCGACTAATATACTTTAAATGAAATTTGAAAGCGAATTCAAGGAGGATAAACCT
Source organism: Lactobacillus sp. ESL0225 (assembly GCF_003692905.1). NCBI lineage: Bacteria > Bacillati > Bacillota > Bacilli > Lactobacillales > Lactobacillaceae > Lactobacillus > Lactobacillus sp. ESL0225. The sequence continues at coordinate 249,108 of NZ_REHK01000006.1, forward strand.
GAATGAATAAAAAACAGATACCAAAGGCAATAGGAATTTTATGCATGAACTTATTGCTAATGTTAGCTACAGCTGTAACGTCAGCCATTGCGGCAATTGCTAAATCATTTCCAAAAGAACCAATATCCAAAGTTCAGTTGATTGGATCAATTCCTCAATTAGGACAAATTATTGCAACTGCATTATTTGCTTATCTTACCTTTAAAATGACAAGAAAAAATTTAGGCTTACTAGCAGTAGCAATTGTTGGAATTGCAGGATTAGTGCCGGCTTTTTATAGTAATAGTTTAAATTTGATTTTAGCTTGTATGATATTAGTAGGTTTTGGTACAGGTACGATAACCAACGTTGTTCCAGTTCTTTTGCAAGAAAATTTCACTGGTGAAGCTAGAGCTACAGCAATGGGTTGGGCAACTGGTGTAACGAATATTGGAATGATGATTTTTACAGCATTAGGTGGTGTTCTAGGGAGTACTAATTGGAGAAACTTATTTTGGGTTTATGGTTTGGCATTAATTGTATTTATTTTAACCCTATTACTAATACCCCAAGATAAAAAATTGTCTAATGCTAAAAATAGGCAAAATGGTGAAAAAATTAGCTTTTGGACTTTGCTTAAGAATTTTAATGGGCTAGTTTATGTACTTTATATTATCAATTTTATGCTTTCTTTAGCGATGATGACTTTTTTAGCCAATCAATCAATTGTTTTGGCAACACAAGGTAAGGGGACAGCTTATGTAGCAATGGTCACTGCATTAGGGAATATTGGTGGAATAATTACGGCTACATTATTAACTTACATTAGAAAGTTTACCAAAAGTGATACGATTGCCTGGGGATTTATTGCATTTGCACTATCATTTATCTGTATTGTTTTTTCTTCCAATATTGTAATGCACATTATTGGAAATGCCTTTTCCGGTGTTGGGATTGTCTTAGTTAATGCTACGGCACCATATGAGATGTCCTTATTGACTGATCAAAAGCAATTTACAATTGCTATATCAATTAATACTTTATTAGGTTCTATTGCTGGAATGATAGTACCAATGTTGCTAGCAGCAATCAGAATTCAACCAGGACATGATTCTTATATTGCAGGGATTTTTATTTCAATTGCTACGGCAGTAATTCTATTTGTTACTAGATTCGGCACACGAGTAGAGAAAGCACAAATTAAAAATAATTAAAACAAATCTATCATTAGGCTTATATAAATGTTTATAAATTAATGGGATTAAAAGAGGAAAAAATGTTAAATTTTAAAATAGAAGAAAATAAAATAACTCCTTTCCCACATTATTGGGAGACGTGTGTTGGTAGTTGCCATGCTTATACTGCATTAAGAGAAGATTATCGCCAACAGTTGATTAAAGCACATAATGAACTTGGTTTTAAATATGTTCGTTTTCATGGCTTATTTGATGATGAAATGAGTGTTTGCATTGAAAATTTTGATTTTAGTGGCAATTCACAGGGTATTACCTATAATTTTCTCAATATTGACAAGGTTTTTGACTTTTTGCTAAAAATTGGTATGAAACCATTTGTAGAGTTAAGTTTTATGCCAACTTGCCTTGCATCTAAAGAAAATAGAGTTTTTCCGTATGGCGGAAACAATACCATGCCTAAATCAGATGACTTATGGGAAGAATTGATTAGAAGATTTATTAAACACATTATTGACCGTTATGGTAAAGAAGAAGTTGAATCGTGGTTCTTTGAAGTTTGGAATGAGCCTAATTTGCCACTATTTTTTGCTGGAACACAAAAAGATTATTTTCACTTATATCAAATAACTGTTGCAACAGCGAAAAAAATTGATAAAAATCTTAAATTTGGTGGTCCTGCAACATCATTTAATTCATGGATTCCCGAAATGATTGATTTTTGTGAAACTAATAATGTTCCTTTAGATTTCTTAACAACGCATCATTATCCTACAGATGATCCACTTTGGCAAAGTGGGCTAGGAATCGAAGAATTTTTTAAAAATTCAGATCAAACTAAAACTGATTATCATCGTGGCATTTTAAAAGAAATGACTGCTAAAACTGTCAAGCAAGCCAAGGGCTATCCCCTTTATTATACAGAGTGGAATGTTTCAGCAATGGTAGGTGATATGATTCATGATGAACCATATGCTGCTGCAATGGTTGCCAAAACAACCGCAGATAATGATAGCATGGTAGAAGGTTATTCATTTTTTACCTTTACTGATATTTTTGAAGAGCAATCGCAAAAATTGGGTCAATTCCATGGTGGTTATGGTTTGCAAACTGTTGATGGAGTTGAAAAACCTGTTTATCGTATTTTTGAAATTTTACATAAGCTAGGTTTTAAGCGATTGGGTGTGCAAGGCAATGATCAGGGAACTGCAGAGCTTTTAGCAGTACGAAATGACGTAGATTTGCAATTACTTGCATATAATCACAATGTTCCAAGTGAAGAAATTAAAACAGAAAAAGTGCAGATAGGACTTGAAAGCAAGAAAAATTTTGCTGGAATTTTAGAAAGAATCGATGATAGCCATGCCAATCCAATGAAAAAATGGATTGAAATGGGTAAACCAGACTACCTTAAACAGCCAGAAATAGATTTTTTGAGGGAAAATTCTAAATTACAAAAAGAACAGATTTTAGTTGAAAATGGGAAAATTATACTAAGTTTACTGCCTAATTCGTGTATATTTATAACAATTCCTAATTATTTTTCGTAGAAAGATCACTCTAAAATAGTTTTAATATATTGTTAAAATGGTTAATTAAATTACATAACAAGTAAATCATAATAATTCTGATAAATTGTTTTATGTTTTGATAAAAAAAGTTTACTTATGCTTACGTATGTAAACATTTTGAAATAATAACATTCTAAGCAATAAAAAATTATAGTAGTGTAAAATTTTGAATAAATAACTAAAAATGCCCCCCAATTTATTAATAAAAACGGTATAATTAAGGTAAATTGAAGGGAGCATTATTCAAATGATGTGTGAAAATTTATTTTTTAAAATTTTATGGGTAATTGTCTATGGCATTACGGCTTACTTTACTTTTACTGATAAAATGATGATGGCGATGTACTGGATGGCTGGGGGAATGTTTGCCCAGGCTATTGTTGATTTGGTTTACCATTTTTGGACAAAGAATAAAAAATGTTAATTAAAAGCAACTTCATTTTGAAGTTGCTTTTTTAATGATCATTTTCAATTAAAAAATTTTGAATAATTTTTTCGCGCATTGCTAAAAAAATTTGATTGTGTCCGGTGGGATGAATTCGGTTAGTTAAAAGAATTAAGCCGGATTTTTTAATACGATCAAGAACAATTAAGGTTCCAGTATAACCAGTATGTAAAATAATTGGATAATTATCTTGCGGGTCAAAGCGTAAATCCCATCCCCATGAACGTGGCGCAACACCGCTGGGGTTCTTATTATCAAATAGTAAACTAACAGTATCTTGACTAAAGGGGAGGATATCACGATCGATTCCAAGGTAGCCTTTACAAATTTTCACTAAGTCGTTTAAAGTTGAAAACAGCCCAGCGGAGCCACAATCTTGCCCAAGTTGACGAGCTTTAGGATCATGGGGGATGCCCTGAAGAATTTTATCTTTGACTAAAGCAGTAGGAACACACAAGTTTTTATCAGGCTTAAAGCGTGTTTCTTTTAGACCCATTGAATTTATAATTTCTTGCTGACCAACTTTTTGCACAGGAAGATTGTAAATTTTTTTAATGACTAGGCCTAGAAGAATAAAATTAGTATCAGCGTAACGCATTTTATGTTCAAATTCATTGGTTACCGGAAGGTGAATAATTGCGTCTAAAAGTTCATCATGGCTAAGTTCATCGCGATTTTTTATCCATCCCCGAATACCACTTGTATGTGTCATTAAGTGAAAAAGTCGCACCCGCTCATCGGTAAATTCAGGAATAAATTGGTGCAGTGGTTCGGAAAAATTTAGTTCATTTTTTTGATAAAGTTTTAATAAGATATTTTCTGTAATTAATACTTTAGTTAAACTTGCTAAATCATATTCTGCAAATGGACTGAGTTGCGTTACGGTGGGATAAATGCTTGCAAAACCAATTGTTGATGTAAAAATTTGCTCATTATTAATAAAAGCGTAATTAACGCCAGGGACCACACGGTCTGAAACCATTGATTCAATTAAATTTTGGGTAGCTGAATAATCAATCATAAAATTTGTCCTTAATTAAATTTGCATACTCAGTCTATTATATCCAATTTTGTATCTCAATAGCCAAAATTATTCTACGGTTTAATTTTGATTTTTTTGGTGCAATTTTCGATTTAACGATTTAACAAACATCTTTGCTCTAATTAGACTTACGGACCAAACAATTAAATAAATAATACAAAAATCAATCGTAAAATCAAGTAGGTAGTACCAGTTCCATTCGTGTTCATTAACTAAAATACTCAGGATGATAAGCAAAAAATAAGTAATACAGAAATGGACTAAGGTTTGCTTAGTAATACTCCAAGTTTCAATCCGATAAATAAGACTGCTACAACCAAAAATAATTCCAATTAGTGCCCAAATAACTAAGTCTACCAAATTTACCGAAACAGAATGCTGAAAAAAGCGTTCGAAGTTTGATAGTGATGAGAAGGGATTGAAAGAGGGACTAAAAATAAGGTATGAGAATATGCCAATATTGACTCCAATTGGAGCGGACCAAAGAGCTAATTTTAAAATTTTTTTGCAAAGGTTCATGATAAAAACTCCTTTTTAATTTTTTGCATGTAACGGCGTGAACTGTAGGTGGTATGACCATTTTTAAAAATAATTTGATAAATGCCATTACGCGTAAGGGCAAATTCTTGAATACAACTAAAATTTACGATTTCAGAACTTGAAACTTGAATGAAGACTCGTTGAGGTAGAATTGACTTGATTTCATATAGTCGCTTTTTTAAGCGATAATTTCCTTGATTAGTCTCACAAATAACTTTCTTATCTTGTGTATGAATAGAAATTACATCATATAGGGCGATTACCTTTTGGCGTCCATTTTGATAACCAATCAGATTTTGTTCATTGACAAAATAAGACAAATTATCTTGTAAAGTAGTACTGTTATTATCAATTTGAGGTGTATTAACAGTCACTGATAGGTCAACTGCCTGGGGGTCAATTTTTTGATTAACAAGCATAAATGCATCTCCTTTCTGTTTTTTTAAGATAGCAAAAGTAAATATGTTAAACAACAATTTAAAGATGAATGGTCATTTTTTTAGGATAAGTGGTAGATCGACTATAAAAAAAGCAATTACCTGCCAAATTAATTAAAAAAATACTTTTTTGCGATAAAAAGCACTTGACTTTACCCCTGGCTTCAAGCATAATAATTACTGTTGATTTTGCCCGTTGGTCAAATGGTTAAGACGCCACCCTCTCAAGGTGGAGTTACGAGTTCGATTCTCGTACGGGTGATTTAACACTGGGATATAGCCAAATGGTAAGGCACAGGTTTCTGGTTCCTGCATGTTTCGGTTCGAGCCCGGATATCCCAATAATTGTAATTTGTCTTAGTTTCAACTAGCTTAAAACGTTGATACTAAGGCATTTTTATTTTTTCTGATTTTTTGAAATTAACTGAAATTAGTCACTTAGGTTACAACATTCGGTTACAACATTTTGGCAAAGGTAGATTAATCAAAATATTCTAAAATTGGTATAGTTGAGTGCTGAAAAGTGCTATAATATCAAGTGTTCAGTTTAATAATTTATAGCTTAAATACCTTAGAAAGTCCATTTTGGGCTTTCTTTTTTATTCAAAATCAGCAATTCGGTTACAACATTCGGTGCATCCTTTAGGTATATAATTGACTTATAGAATTAATACAGGTTACTTTACATTACTTTTTAGCTAATACTATGAAAGCGATATTAATTATAAAAATATGGAGGCCACTTTATGAGTGAAGGATGGATGCCAAATTTATTGCAATTTGTTCCAAATATGAAGATAGCAAATAATTATTTAAGAGAAGATATATTTTTGAAAAATATTTTTTCGTATAGAAAGCAAGAAAATAAGACCACTTTATCTTTAATAGATAATCAGCAAGACCAACTTAAATTTGATAATCTTGAGGCTCGTGCTGTGAATTTAAGTATTTTAAATAGATCCTGTTTTATATCTTGCTATTCTGTTTTAAGAGAAAATTTTTTTGATGAAAAAAATCAAGGTAAATTGAGACCAGAAGTAATAAGTGGACTTGAAGGGGGAAATATTGATGATTTTGGCAATCCTGTTTCTAGACCGTTTATTACAATAAGTTCAACAAGGGTAGAAAAATTATTGAATGAACTTAAGCAATCTGTTGATCTTTATTATAAAGTTCATACTATAAAAGCTTTTAATCCTAAAAAAGGTCCCTTTTCAACACATAATGTTGAATATTTAAATTTGGGCGATTATCTTGTCGAGGGACTTAAACTAGAAGATGAATATAATATGTTGTTGCCAAAGGTTCTTTTGTTAGATGGTTCCTCTGTCTTATCGGTTAAAAATCTAAATAAGTGTCAAAAACACATTGTAAGGTCTTTGACTAAATTCTTTTATTGTAAAAAGCCAAAAAAATTTGAAGTCCAAAATGAATATCGCTTTTTAGCTATTTCTGAAAAACCAATTGATGAAAATCTTTTAGAAAATAATTTTATTAAAATTAATCTTCTTACCAATTTACATAGTTGTATTAGAGTACATGATCATGATGATATTAAAAATCTAAAATTAAGTGATTTATAATTAAAATTTTGGATTTAGGTCAATTAGATTTACAACGGATAATAAAACAAATGGGTGAGAGCCATTGAGTTTTACAAGTGTACTTGTAAATACGGTTGTTGTCACTGTGATAAAAGGGGGTTCCGTTTTAATCCCCCCTTAATTAATGTCTACATTTTAAAGTGAAAACTCAAATTAAATATTAAAGTTATTCTGAACGACTTGATTTAGGATTTATAAAGTTGTTATAAAGAGGGGATGCGTATACGCATAAAACATTAAAATTTAGATGGGGCCAATTTTGGACTGACAGTTTTCATATCTTTCAAAGGGACAGTAGCTATCTATTTTAAAAGTATTTATACGGATCCATTTTTGGATTGGTTATTTTAATTGTTGATATTATTAAAAATACATTATCAATTAGTTACTGACTATTAGACATTTTTGACTTACTGTTCTTCCTAAATTTTAGAAAGATTATTAAATAAACGTTTTTATTGGACTTTGAAAAAATAGAACCAAAATATTGATATTAGTCAGAATCCAAAATTGTGGTCTAATAGATGTGCTGAACTTTCAACCAATGTTTTAATGAGTACAAATTTGCACCTATCTTTTTTATAGTGTCCGCAAACTCCGCGTTGGCTTAAGATTTCCCCAATTTTGGGGAGAACTAAATTATGCATCCCTAGGAGGGCTCAAAACCGAGCTCTCTTTTTGTTGTAGTAAGTATTAACGAACGCAATTTTACGTTGAGCTGAAAATTTAAGGTCGTTCAAAACGACCTGTTTTTGTATAAAGGATATCAGAATCCAATTTTAGCTTTTGACCTAAACCAATTATGGATTGGGCAAAACAGGTCAATTAAATTTATTTCGAAATGGTTCACAGCCATAACGAATTTCTAAGTGGGTCTGAGCCACTTAGAGATATTTAATGAGTGTAGTTGTAGCAATAGCTATTTAAGGGAGCCCTGAATTAGGGCGTCCTGAATTGTAACGTCATAATTTGTTTGACCAGAAGCAAAGTGATTAGACTCGATGGTTCACAGCCGTATAGTTTATAGTTTTAAATAAATTGCAAAAATTTTTATTTGTATAGAAAAGATGGGCTCAAAATTGGCCCCATGTCCTAAAAGTATCTTCAAAGTAAAGCCACTTTTTAATTAATAGATAGGGGGTGCGTGTGCGCACTACCTATACAGTATAAATAATTATCCACAGCCCCCCTACCTTAAAATATTTCGAATTCAGTTTTTGAAAGAGAAGCCGGCATTATGTGGTTGCTCTCTTAATGACAAGTGGGGCGGGGGTATTTAAAATATGATTGCTGATATGTAAGGTTTGTCGTGAAATACGACAGGCTAAATGATGATTTTCATCGGCGCAATTTTGCGCTGATCTTTGTTTTTACCTCTTAATTTTAATTAAGTCACAATTGTTCACAATTAGGGTGCAAAGATAATGGCTACAAAGACTGCTATATAAGGATTAATGCAATTAAAAGATGTGCGCAAAGTGCACCCAAAAAATTTCATTGAGGGTGCACTCACGGTATTTATTATTGCAAGGGATGCTGTCTAATATTCCCTCTGTACCAGCTTTTTTAAGCTCCGTTCCTGTTTTATGTACGCTGCATACTAAGTATAGAAAATGTTAGCATTTGTTAGCATAAAAAATAAAGACATGAATTACGACTATATTTTAGTTTGATATTCGCTTAACTTTGTCGCCCTTATGGTATAAATATAAAATATCCTACTTTAAATTGAATCACTAAATAATGTCAGTGTCCCATCATGCGCAACAGCTATCCTTGATCAGCACAGCTTAGTCACAATGTTTGGCTTTATTTGCATTTAACATACTAAATTAATGAACGTATGAGAGTAATGAAATTATTTAACTTGTATGGCTTATTACTGATTCGTGAAAAATATTAATACTGTACTTTTTTTGAGGGCGCTCTGACCATCAAGGGACGAGCGCCCCTTGCGCAGACTATCGTTTGATAGCAACGACTAAAAGTAGTATTATAATCAATAGAAGTATTATTTCAGTCAAGGTAATCACCCTCGGATGACGCAATCCAACTTGTTGTATTAAGCTAAGGAGAGGTGATTACCTTTTCTTATGCAAGCCAGCGCAAAAAGCTCTCCCGTCAGGGAAGCATTTCTTTGAGCATAAAAAACACTCATAAGCGAGTGCTTTTTTCAGGCTTCCCTACAAGAAAGTTAATTGTATTGCTTGCCTTTGGCATTTCTTTTGCAGAAGTGGTTTCTGATGACATAGTATCAATAATCTTGTTTTCTCCATTCGGAGTAAAAGTTGATTTATCCCAAATTTGTACATATTGTTTTCCAGAGAGTGATTCAAAATATAATTTAATATACTTAATTTCCTTTTCTATTTCTAGAAAAGAATTTTTAGTTTTATCATTCAGCATTTGATGTGTTAAAACAACAACTTTATCTCTTGGAGGTACAAAAGTAATTTGCAAATTGTCAGATTCCAAATTATTAATATATCCTATTTCTATGTTTACATTTATAGCAACATTATCGGTTACATTAGTAAACTGATAAGCACGTTTATCATTTTTTAAGGCCCTAAATTTTCTACCATTAACCTCATCAATTTTAGAATTTATACTTTTGGCAAATAATGTCTCGTCTTCTCTATTCATAAAAAAATTTTTATCATTAATATTTAACGTAGGCATACATAAAATAGAAAATTGCGACCTATTATTAAATTCAAAACGTTCATTTGCTTCTCTCTTATCTTTCTCATATTCATTTCTTTGTTCATAAATTTGATAGTAGGCAATGCCAATAGCCGCAATGGATCCTAATCCACTCAGCCAATCTGCAAAACTGCCTAAATTTTTCTGTGATATAGATATACATATAGCTCCACCTAATATTGCTGAAATAAAAGAAATCATAATATACCAACCATACTTTTTAAACCAGTTCATTTTACTCTCCTAAAGACGATAATGTTAATAATATATTATAAATTGAAGCATATACCAATAGAGAAAGACTTTGCTAACTATGAATAATATTAGCATAAAAAATACAGTCGTGAATTACGACTGTATTTTGGGTTTTAGTTTTATATGCGCTTAATCTCACGTTTAACTTGGCTGCTTTTAATGGTATAAATATAAAATATCCCGCTTGAAAGAGAATCACAGAATAATGTAGGAATGCCGTCATGTTCTACAGCAATTCTAGTAAACCATAATTTACTATTTAGTTCATTTAAATAATTGCTATGTTCTGCTTTATTGCAAATTAACATCATGCAATTACAGAAATGCACAGCTGCTTGCTTACCAGATTCTTCTTCTATTTTTTTAACTAATTGCATCATGTCATAATCTGCAGCATTGTTAATTGAGTAATACATAATTTTTCCTTTGTTTATGTTTAATATTGCTTTGGTATTCTTAACTGGGTGGTATATCAATTAGCCACTTTTTTTCTAGCTAATAAATCTATTCCAGCTATTTCTTTCCATTGCTGAACTGTTCCAGAAATCATATAAATGCGTCCGTCAGCTCCTCGAGCTAATAATGTTGCATCACTATCTTTAGTTATTTTTTCTTGTTTCATTGTTTTTACCTCTTAATTTGGACTATGTACCACTTTATTCCACTACAGTCCATCTTTTAAAATTGCTATAATCCTTACAGCTGTAAGGATTAGTCCAATAGTCCACTTTTTTTGCAATATAATACACCACATATATAGAGTAGGGTATATATAATTTTATATTACTAAGTATTATTAAAAATAATATGGACTGTTGGACTGTATTTACTCTAGCAAGAGATTACAGCTATTTTTATTTTGGACTAAAAGTGGACTGGTATGGACTATCGTTGATATATCAATATTTTATTTTGGACTGAGATTAACGTAATAAGTAACACGTGGTCTTTTACCATTTGAATTCCAAGGTCGTTTAGTAAGTGTTGTTATTCCCTTACGCTCTAATTCATTTTTCAATTTAATATTAGAGAGTGGCTTGGTTCCATTGTTTTTTACCTCTTAATTTTGATTATGTCACAGTTAGGCACAGTTAGGCACAAATTAAAAAATAGGTCTAAACCCTTACAGGAACTGGTTTTGGAACAAAGTCACACGATTTTTTGAATTATAATACACCACATATATAGAGTATGTATTATATATTTATATTACTAAGTATTATTAAAAATAATATGTTCCTTTGTTCCTAACTTACTTGCTCTAAAGTTATTAGCAATTTATTTTTTGTTACCAGCTTGTTCCCAACTTGTTCCTTTGTTGGTGTATTAACGTTTAGTAAATTTGTTTTTTGTTCCTAATTATTCTTGGGTTCTAATCCTATGTAATAATAAAAGCGTGGTCTTTGTCCATCTGACTTTCGGAGTTGCTTACTATGCCTTACTATACCTTTTCGTTCTAATTCATTTTTTAATCTAGTGTTAGAGAGTGGCTTGGTTCCATTGTTATCACACCATTCTCTATAGTCTCGATATAGTTCATTTTGATTGATTTTAGAATCATCAACTTGGATGTAGTTTTCATTGAGAAATTGTTGAACAGGATCATTGTCAGACAACCATTTATTTCTAGCTGTCTCAATAGAAGGGGTTACAGTAAATTTGCCTCTGTCCATTGCTTTCTTAGCGTAATAAATGCAAGTGTAAACAAACTTGCCTCTTTCCTGTTTAATCTTGTCCATACTAAACTGACTTTTAAAATCATCAATTCGTTTAAATGTCATAATAAAGGCTCTGCGTTTAAAGCCATCGGTGGTATCTGAAAAACTAGGTTCTTCATTGCCAATAAATAATAATTTGGCATGATTTTTGAAGACTACATCTTTTTGATTTTTAACCGGCGCATTAATATCATCATCTCCTGTTAAATTCTTTAAAGCTGAAGAGTTTTTGATAAATGCTTTAGATATGTCAGCATGGATGTTGAGCCATTTACCATATAATTCTGAAAGGCTAAAATTATTGCTCTTATCATCTGTCAAATTTTCGATAGAAACGTGGGCAACATTGCTTTTAACTAGTAAATCAGATAAATAATTAGCAAAGGTAGTTTTACCGTCACCACCTTTCCCAAAAAGCATAAGAAAAGCTTGGATAGGTTCATAACTGGGATAAAATGCATAACCAATAAATTCCATCATTGGTGTAATATTTTCTCTTAGAGATAATGCTAACCACTTCTCTGTTTCTAATGGTCTATTCTTTTTATGGTCTGCATTTTTAGCTTCTTGTTCAGCCTTGGCAATGTCATAAACGATTAAGTCGTAATCAGTGCAAAATGTAAAATAATATTTAGGGTCGTGGGGAATTAACTGCATAGCATCCCAATCCCAAACACCATTTTTAAAGTTAAAGTAATTGCCTTGAATTTTACCAAATGTATCAGCCCGTTTAACCCGCTTAATACTGTCACTAATAAAGTGAAAGGCATCTCTAGCTGTTTTATCTCTCCACATTCCCTGTTTATTTAATAGGCTAGTAACAACGCTTTTTAGGCTTTTAATATTGCGTTGCTCCCAATAGTGCAATTTTTCGTTATATTCGTAAAAGTCTTCTTTGTCGCTGTTTTCAACGATTAAACAGTTATGTTCAGCTAAGATAGTTTTGCCTAGTTTAGGGATGTCTACTTTACGTTTACCACTTTCTTCTTCTCTGTAAATCCATGAGACGGATGGGCGGTTTTGTCTTTCTTTTATTTTGTTTAGTTCTGTTGTATTAAGTTTTTCTTCTGTCATTAACGTAAACACCTCCTGTTTTCTTTCTTTGCTACTGAATTAACTGTCTTAATGACTTCTTTTTCTGGAAGTGGGTCGGGAGTATGTTCGTTAGCAATTTGGGCTAATTCTGCGACAGAATAGGGGTTAACACCTCGGAATAATAAACTGCCTATGAAACTGGTTAAGGTGTCGTTACGATTACCAACATCCCCCAAACCGTTAACTATCATTTCAAAAAGCTGCGCTGTTTTGGTTTTATTACTGTTGGTGTAGTTAGTTGTATAAAAGGTGCCTTTAGCTTGCTGCTTGCTCTGAATTAGCCTAATTAAGCCTTGCGGTGCTGCCTTAATAGGGTAATGATTAAGCCATTGATAAGGTTTACCGTTAATCTGACTAGGTGCTACAACTATGTAGTTATTGGGATGCGCTTTTAAATCAACACTTGGTAAGAAACCAATGTTTTGGCTAATATTAAAATTTTTAGGCTTTTTAAAAAAGAAATGACGCCCGTTGTTAGCTGTTTTCTCGGTCAAGGTATCTTTAAACCATTCAGGATGATTAAGCTCTCTGATTGAATTTAAGCCATCCACGTTATTACCGTGACAATCAACATCAATGACAAAAAATTGCTCGGTCTTAAGTGCAATATTGGCATTCGGATATTTAGCCCATATTTGTTTAATTTGTTCTACTGTTAAGGGTGGTCTATCAGCAAATTTAATCAATGGTCGCTTATTTTGACCAATTGGGATTACTGAAAAGCCGTGTTCTGCATATTTAATAGCGTAATTAACTAGCATAAATACCTCGTTTTCTTTAGAGATTAGAATATTTTGATTAGCCTACCTTTGCATGTTTGGTTTATAATCTCTTATGTAATAATTTTTGGTTAGAAATTATTCATTACCCGATACTGCTTGCGACAGTTTCGGGTTTTTTCTTTGCTCTTTTGACTTTAACCACTCGGTAATGCTTTCTTTGCCGTATAATTTACGTCCGTCAATAACGGCTACAGGCATCCCTAAAGTAGCCCAATAACTAATGGTTGAATCAGCTACACCGAAATATTTAGCTATCTCACGGCGGTTTAAATAAGGCTTAGGGTGGTTAAGTGTGTCTTTAATTGTCTTAACGATAGTGTCTTTAATATCTGTGTCTTCCATAACTTATTGCTCCTTGAGATTATTAGCGAACACTGCTGTTAGCTTATCCACCTCTGATAGTGGAACATTACAAATTGCATTCTTATTATTCATATTTTCGATATGCTTAAAACCTGCTTTGAAAATAGCACTCATGACTTGAAAGCTCTGTTCTTCAAAGGTTAAGTCATCATCTTTGGACAATGATTGAATTGCTTTTTGATAATCCTCAAATTGATTATGTTTTAAAGCTCTAAAGATAATTATTGCTTGCTTAATTGTGTTTCTATTCATGCTGTTTTACCTCAAAATCTATCAACATTTCAGAATTTTCTATAGTTGCACACTGATTAATGGCATAGACCCTAATCATGTCAGCTAAAGCATATAATTCTTCAAACTCTGACAAGGTCATATCTTCAGGTGATTGAGCATCATTTAACTTATCAGTTAATACTTTTGCCACCTTTGAAATATTAGTACTTTGTAGGGATGCTTCAATTAATCCCTTATCTAGCTTTTCAACGTCTTTAACTGTTTTTTTCATGCTTGTAACTCCTTTGCTATCTGCTTATCTAATATCTGCCTAAATCCTTGTAATTCAGGACTTAATTCTTGAACATCTATTTCAGTTTTACCTTGTAAAATATCGTAACCACGCTTTATTATTTCGTTAGGATCACGCATTTGACGTTCAATTTTAATTAAGTAATTACGATATTGTTTTCCCTTTTCAGTTCGGCTAATCATACATAGCTGTTTGGCCATATCTAAAGTTAGGTCATAATCCTGTAACTTCTGTGAACCTGCTTCAGGATAAGCTTTGTTATAGGGTGTACTCAAAAGAGCACTGGTAAAATCTATATCTTCTTCAAATAATTTAAAATTTTGTTTTACCCATACACTAAAACGTTTCTTGATTTTTAATGCCTTGTGTAGCTCTCTTGCGCTAACAAGCTGTTGACCATCTTTAATATGAATTTTAATTAGTTCCTGCATTTGTCATGCTCCTTTCTGCTTCTTACTCACTTTGCTATTGGACGTTTTTGTCCAACTGTACTGAAATCAGTTCTAGCATTGTCGTTCCTTTCTATTTGCTAATCACTTTTTGATGTTCTTTCATGAATTCATCTATTGAATCTTTACTAATCTTCTTAGAATTACCAATTTCAATGACAGGTAAACCTTGATTTATATAATTGCGCAACGTAACAGGTGATTTAATACCTAAATATTTCATTGCATCTTTATAATTAAAAAAATTAGTAGTCATAAAATTCTCCTTTCATTTAATCTAAGTTTCTTAGATTTCAATATCAAAATAATATATCTAAGTTTCTTAGATGTCAATATCTAATTTTTTTAGATTTAAATATTTATTTTTGAATAATTGATGTTAAAATGTGTTAAGCAATAGGAGTTAATAATATGAATAGACTAAAAGAGCTTAGAAATCAAAGGAAGCTAACCCTTGACGACATAGAAGCAAAAACTGGCATAAAGCGTGGTACTTATAGTAATTACGAAAATAACAAGACTGAACCCAAATTAGCAACATGGCAAAAACTTGCTGATTTTTTTGAAGTGCCGGTTACTTATTTACAAGGCTTAACTTATTCAAGAGATGAAATAATTGAAATTGTTAATTATACGTACATTGATGGGGCGTTTGGAGGCACTAGTCTTATTCCAGGTGGAATTGATGAGGAACTTTATGATGTTGTCAATGAGTTTATTGCTTTAACTAGTGATGATAAATTACCGTTGGAACTATATAAAAAAGATGAAAAGAATTTTAACTTGACCGATAAAGTAAAAGAATTTTGGATGCACAATTTTGGAAAGTTGTTTAACTCTAATGCACTAAGTAGTTTTATTAAAAGTCAAGAAAGCGAGGATGATATAGCTGAATTTTTCTTGGGTTCAGTAAAATCAATGTTATCCATAGTTAGACAAAAATATTATTTAACAAAATTTGGAGAGCTTTACCAATCGAAATATTCCACGTGTGAAAAAGATTTGCATAAAAAATTTATTGATAAAATTAAATATCTTGATTTGAATTCTGCAAGGGAAGCAGTTAATCAGTATTTAGATTTAATAGAAAAAATTAAAGCAGATGTTGAAAACTATAAAACAGATAGCTTGGCTAAAAATGATAAAGAAAAATATATCAATGAATACTTCTCACAGCATTTCTATTCGGACTGGGGTAATGTATATGATGAAGATCCAGAAAGATATGAAATTGGTGTAAAAATAGCTGAGAGAGTGGATAAAGGGGACACAAAGCTAAGAGACTTTCTGATAGCCAATGATAATAATGATAATAAAGACTTCATTGCAGCTTATAGAGATTATAAAAAAGAGAATGGGGAGGAAACTAACAAACTGGATCATTATTTTAAAAATGAAAGTAAGGAATATTTGGAAAGAAATGACATACATCTCTAATAGTGGTGGGGTACAACAATAAATGAAGTAGTAACATTGACCACTTTTTAGGGATGTAGTCCTATTTTGGGACGGCATATTTAAAAGGACGCCCCAATTCAGGGCGACCCGTTGTTCACTTTGGCTTAAAATTCAGCTAATGTGTGCATCCCTACAGCAAATACCGTCACGAAACGTTACGTTATACATCCCTTTATAAAGTTTCTTACCACTTTTTTAACATAGATTAGGATACTTTGATTAGTCTACCTTTGCATTACAGAACAAAAGAGGTAACTAAGCTATGAACATAATTGAATACGAAACAAAAACAGGTAAGAAACGATATAAATTCAGCCTGTATGCTGGTAAAGATACCAGTACAGGTAGAACACTAATGGTAAGAAAAAAAGGCTTTAAAAGCCTAAAGGAAGCCCGTGAGGAGTATTTAAAATTACAGCTTGCTATTGATAGTGGAGAATACAAGCCAATCAATGAACGCCGATTTAAACTGTCTGAAATAATAGATATGTGGTTGAAAGTGTATCAACCGACAGTAAAAGAAAGCACCTTTGCTACCACGAAACGAATTGTTAATGCTCATGTAGTAAAGGCGCTAGGTAATATTTATATTGATAAGCTAAGTGTAATACAATGTCAGAAAGCTGTAAATAAGTGGTTTAGGGATGCACCTGGAACTTATAAGAAATATATTTTTTATTGTAGTGATGCAATTGATTATGCAATTAAGCTAGAAATAATCAGTAAAAATCCAATGAAAAACATTGTACGTCCTAAAGTTAAGAATGTGCATAAGGAATTTAACAATTTTTACACCAAAGATGAATTGAACAGGTTCTTACAATGCGCTCAAAGCTACAATTTAAAGGCGTTTACGTTGTTTAGGCTATTAGCTTATACTGGTTTACGCCGTGGGGAAGCCTTAGCGCTTAAATGGTCTGATATTGACTTTAATGAGAACGTGGTTAGCGTTAAACGGACACTTACTAAGGGTATAAACAATAAGGTTATTGTACAGACACCGAAAACAAGTAGCAGTTACAGAAAAATAGCCATTGATGATAGTACAGCAAACATACTAAAACAATGGCAACAGGAGCAACGTAAACAGCAGGTGGTTATCAATATTAATGGTGATAGGGTGGTTTTTAATCGTGGATATGAGAACATCCCTTTGAGTGTGGCTGCTTGGTTAACTGGAATAAGGTTATTTGTCAAAAAGCCCATTTGAGAAGAATTACTATTCATGGCTTTAGGCACACCAATGCTTCACTATTGTTTGAAGCAGGTGTTTCTATGAAAGACGTACAAACGAGGTTGGGGCATAAGTCAATTAAAACCACAATGGATATTTACACTCATGTTTCTAAACAGCATCAAAACAAAGCGGTCCAAAAATTAAGTAATTATATGAACGGATAATTAAGTAGTTACCGAATAAAATAGCTAGGTTACAACATTAGGTTACAACATTTCAAAAAGCTTACTAAAAGCATTGTTATATCAAGGCTTACAGCATTTACAATGCTATCCCGGATATCTCAATATAAATGGCTTAACAGCAGGCTTTAAGAAGGTCTTAAAACTGCTTTGTCCATCATATTATTTGAACTAAAAAAGCTAGATGAAATAAATCATCTAGCTTTTTTTATTCTCTTTATCGCTTATTCTCTTATCCTCATCAATATAGTAGGCATAGACGTCTAAGGCTGGCTTTCATCGCACTGATTTTAGCAGTTCACGGCTCGATTTAACTGGAATTGCCTCCCAGCGTGGTAATAGAAAATTTTAGACATGCAAAACAAATGCAAGGCTATTTATCAAGCAATAGATCATTGCTCAGATAGTTAAAGCCAGCTATTTAGGACGATTTTAAATACTGTATATAGATGAACTTAAAGACTGGCAAGTTGCTAACAAAGTTAAATATAGTGCCCCTTGCTATAGCGCTTTGAAACGATATGCCTTATGCCAATTTGCTGATTTTATTGAAACTTGGAAGATTAAATATGATGTAGATAGACCTGAATTAAATATTTACAAATATAAAAAAGCTTAGGTAGTCATAAAAAGTTACTTAAGCTTTTTTATTTATCAAATAATTGTCTATGTGAGCCTGTATCGACTAAATAAAGGATTAGTTCGTTATTTTTGATTTGATAAGTTAATAACCAATCCGGCTCGATATGTAACTCACGAATTCCTTGCCATTTGCCTTTAAGTTCATGGTCATGATACTTGGGACCAATGTTGTTTGTAATGATAGCTTCTACAGTAGCAAATAGTTTGTTAAGATCTTTCCCCTGTTTGACTGCTTGCTTGGCGGATTTTTTGAATTTACGTGATTGCTTAATCTTGTACATATTTACGCAAATCGTCTTCCCAATCTTTAACAGAATCAAATGATTCAATGTTACCTGATTTGATTTCATCCAAAGCTTGGTCTAATTCGCTAGTCACACGTGGCTGAAAGGGTAATTGGCGATCATCAACGGAACGCTTTAAGAACATTGTAATTGCAGAGCTTAAAGTTAAGCCCATATCTTTAAAAACTAAATCCGCTTCATTTTTTAGATCGGTATCAATTTTAACATTCAAGTTAGTTTTTTTACTCGTTTTAATTGACATTGACATTTCCCCTCTTTCTTTTATTCTAGGGATATTATATCCTTGTTTCATTCTTTAATAAAGCATTATAAATAAAAATGGATAAATGCTTGGCCTGATTTTTAAAAATCGGGTCAAAATTGGTGCGGAATCGGAGATGAATCCGTAATTAATGGGTGTTATATTAATATTTTCGGTAGTAGTATTAATAATCATTATGGTAATAATCTTGCTACAATATTCAAAAATTATGGTTTAGTAACTTTGAGAATAGCTAGGCTATAAACTAGCATACATGGAGGATAAAGCAATGAGTAAATGTATGGCTTGGACAATAATATTAATAGGTTCAGTAATAACAATAATTTTAAAAGTATTGATGATGGCAAGGGGATAATCTGTTCCAGCTTATGCAATTAAAGTAGCTTAAATCATAGAAATAAATTTAAGTAATAATTATTACATCGCCCTTAGTCCCAATAGCAAGAGCCTAAGCAAAAAAGGTAAGCAATCGGTGCTTACCTTTTTTTACATCCCAGCTTGAATAATATTCTTATCGGCCATTGACTTACGCAATGAAAGTAGGGCCGTGTAGGTTGATAAAATATAGACTTTCTTAGTTGGTAATTTGGCTAATTGCGCGATGACATCATTATCAGTTTTGCAGGTAGTCATCTGAGCTGGATTAAAGCCAGCAACTTCCAAACGAAAGCTCATATCATGCCAGCGCTGCCCCCCGACGATGACCTTTTTAATTTGAGACTGGTGTAATTCTTCAAATTGCCCATCCCAAATCCATGAAGTATCAATTCCGTCAGCATGATTAGCATTCAGTAGCGTGACTAATGAATAATCTTCTTTTTCTGTATTTAATAAGTGGAGTACTTCATCTAGACCTACTGGGTTTTTAACTAAGATCAAATCAATTTCTTTATCGGCATAGTTAATCAATTCTTGCCGCCCAAAGACACGCTTGTTTTTAGCAAATGCACTGGCGACTTCGTCATCGCTAAGACCAAAATAACGGGCAACGGCATAGGCGGCTAGGGCATTGTAAATATTATAGGTACCGCCAATATTGATACTGTACTCTTTAGTTCCCATTTGAAACTTAAGGTGGTTGGGGCTTTGCTTAATAATTTGGTTAACTGAATAGGTTAACTGCGGACGCTGATAATCGCAATTAAGGCAGAAAAAGTCGCCGAGATTTGCGTAGATTCGATCGTGAAAGTGCAAGATATGGTTGCATTGCGGGCAAAGGACACCGTCTGTGTTAACCGGTGCAATGAGATTATTTTCTGCTTGATCGCTAGGTAAGTTAAAACCATAAAAAATCTTCGGATTAGGTAAATCGACAGCAGAAAAGATACTGGCATCGCCATTGGCAATTACGGTTGCTTTCGGTTCAAGTTTGATGCCGTCTAGAATCTTTTCATAGGTTGTATAAATTTCGCCATAGCGATCCATTTGATCACGAAAAATATTGGTTAGAACAAAGCAACTGGGGTGCAATAATTCAGTCACCAGCTTCACGTTGGCTTCATCAACCTCTAACACGGCAATTTTGCGTGAAGCTGCCTGGTCTCTATGTGCTAAAAAGGCAGTTACAATTCCTTGTTGCATGTTTGAACCAGATGGATTAGTTAAAACATCACCATATTTTTCACGTAAAGATTCAACAATTAACGCCGTTGTCATTGTTTTCCCATTCGTGCCCGTTACAATTACCGTCTCATAATCATTGGCTAAAGTATTTAAAATTTTAGGATCAATTTTCATAGCAATTTTACCTGGAAAACTAGTCCCACCTTTAAGGATATTATGTAAAAACCAGTAACTTAATTTTCCGGTAAATTTAGCAATTCTAGATTTTAATTTCATGTTTATCCCTCGCTTTAAAATCAATATCAACTATAGCATAGGCGACAAACTAAAACGAGTTTTTGGTTATAATTTAACTGCACAGATTTTGATTTTCATCTATACTAGATAAGTTAGGTAAATTTAATTTGAACAAAGGAGCAAAAATGGCACAGTTATTTTTTCAATACGGCGCAATGAATAGTGGTAAAACCATTGAAATTCTCAAAGATGCGCACAATTATGAGGTGCAAGGTCGTAAAATTGCACTTTTGACAAGCGCTCTTGATACTCGTAATGGTGTTGGTAAAATTGTTTCAAGAATTGGTCTTCATCGTGATGCTATACCAATTAGTCACGAGATGAATCTTTTTACTTATATTCAAGAATTAAATGCTCAAGACGAAGCCCAAGGGGATGGACCAATTGCGTGTGTCTTTATTGATGAAGCTCAATTTTTAGAACGACATCACGTTATTGAATGTGCCCGAATTGTTGATGAGCTTAATATTCCGGTGATGACTTTTGGTTTAAAAAATGATTTTCAAAATAATTTATTTGAGGGAACTAAAAATCTTTTACTTTTTGCAGATAAAATTAAGGAAATTAAAACAATTTGCCACTACTGTGGCCATAAAGCTACAATGAACTTGCGTATTCATAATGGAAAGCCGGTTTATGAGGGCGAACAAGTCCAAATTGGCGGGGACGAAAGTTATCACCCAGTTTGTCGTTTTCATTATTTTCACCCCAAAGCAAGAATAGAGAGGGATTAAAACAATATGGATAAAATTATGGCACAGCTTGAAGGTCTGATTGCTCATTATGAAGAGTTACAAGAGATGATGGCCGATCCTGAAGTGATTAATGATACTAAGCGCTATATGGAAATTTCAAAAGAAGAAGCTGATTTGCGTGAAGTAGTCGAAAAATATAAAAAGTTTAAAGCAGATAAGCAAGAAATAGCTGATAATAAGGAAATGATGGCTAGCGAAAGTGACCCTGACTTAATTGAAATGGCCAAGGCAGAAAATACTGAGCTGGAACAAGAAATCGTTGCCTTAGAAGATCAGATTAAGCTGTTAATGCTACCTAAAGATCCCAATGATGATAAGGACATTATCATGGAAATTCGTGGAGCAGCTGGAGGAGACGAAGCGTCACTTTTTGCAGCAGATTTGCTTAGAATGTACGAAAAATATGCCGAACAACAAAATTGGCAAGTTTCAGTAGTTGATAGTGAGCCCACTGAAGTTGGTGGTTATAAGCACATTGCCATTATGATCAATGGTAATAAGGTTTATTCTAAGCTTAAATATGAAAATGGTGCCCACCGCGTTCAACGAATTCCAGTAACTGAATCTCAAGGAAGAGTGCACACTTCTACGGCTACTGTTGCTGTAATGCCGGAATATGAACAAGTTGACTTTGAAATTGACCCTAAGGATTTACGAGTCGATGTTTATCGGTCAAGTGGCGCCGGTGGTCAGCACATCAATAAAACTTCTAGTGCCGTACGGATGACCCACTTACCGACTGGCATTGCTGTTGCAATGCAGGATCAGCGTAGTCAGCAACAGAACCGGGAAAAGGCTCTGCAGATTTTGACTTCACGTGTTTATGATTATTATGAAAGCCAAAATCGTGATCAATATGATGCTAAGCGAAAAGATGCTGTTGGAACTGGTGACCGTTCTGAGCGAATTAGAACCTATAATTACCCGCAAAACCGGGTAACTGATCATCGGATTGGGTTGACAATTAATAAATTGGATCGCGTAATGAATGGCGAAATGGATGAAATTATTGATGCTTTGATTTTATATAATCAGACAAAACAATTAGAGGAGTTGGCCGACCAAAATGGCTAAAATTAATACTTTAAATGATTTAAATACCTGGGCAACCCAAGCAGCTGCCAATCAGCGGCCAGAAGATATTGCCTTTTTATTGGCAGAAAGATTAGGCTTAAGTCCAAGTGAATTTCAACTTAAGCAGGAGCTAGAACTTTCATTAGACCAAGTCCAACAAGCTCAAAAAGATATCAAAAAATTAGCTAGAGGGATTTCACCGCAATATATTTTGGGCTATTCTTGGTTTTTAGGTTATAAAATCATGGTTCAGCGTGGAGTATTGATTCCGCGTTTTGAAACTGAAGAATTAGTGGAATGGGCTTTGCAGAGTTTGCAAGCAAACGATAAGATCCTTGATTTAGGTACAGGTTCTGGTTGTATTACGGTTGCGCTAGCTAAAGAAGCAGCCAAAAAGGGTTTTACTGATCTTAATTTATACGCATCTGATGTTTCAGATGTAGCTTTAAGGACTTCTGAAGAAAATTTCTTAACCTATCAGGTAGATGCAATAGTTCGTAAGGCTAATGTTTTAATTGGCTTAGAAAAATTTGACAAAATTATTTCTAATCCGCCCTACATAAAAGATACCGAGCGCGCAGAAATGGATCAAAATGTTTTACAAAATGAGCCCGAAGAAGCCTTATTTGGTGGTGTAGATGGTCTTAACTTTTATCGCAAATTTGTCCAGCAAGTACGTGAACACTTGAATAGTGGCGGTGAATTTTTCTTAGAGTATGGCTATAACCAAAAAGAGCAACTACAAGACCTATTTGTGCAAGAACTACCAGACTTTACAATTGAATTTAAAAATGATTTAGCAAATAAGCCACGCATGGTGAAGGGAAAGTGGAACAACTAATGGAGACCAAAATATTCTTACACGAAGAAATTGATGCTGCAGCCAAATTACTTTTAGCTGGTGAATTAGTTGCGTTTCCTACGGAAACGGTCTATGGGTTAGGCGCTTTAGCAACTAACGAAAAGGCTGTTAAAAATGTATATGCGGCTAAAGGTCGTCCAAGTGATAATCCCTTGATTGTAACCGTAGCCGATGAAACTATGATGAGTAAGTATGCCAAGGCTGTTCCTAAGAGAGCTAAAAAATTACTTAAAAAGTTTTGGCCAGGTCCGCTTACTATTTTATTAGAAGTTAAACCTGGTTCTTTACCAGAAGCGGTAACTGGTGGATTAAAGACAGTAGCATTTCGTTGCCCTGATAATAAACTGACACATGCGTTAATCACTAAGCTAGGTTATCCAATTGTCGGCCCATCGGCCAATACTTCTACTAAACCTAGTCCAACTACCGCGCAGCATGTTTTTCACGATCTTAACGGAAAAATTGCCGGTATTATCGATGGTGGTCCCACCAAGGTAGGGCTTGAATCAACTATTATTGACTTATCTGTGGCAACTCCTATAGTTTTGCGCCCAGGTGCAATTACGCCTGAGGAATTGGGGACCGTCTTACAGGAAAAGGTTTTAATTAATAGTGGCAAAGTTAGTGAAAAAGATGTCCCTAAAGCTCCTGGCATGAAGTATCGCCATTATGCTCCTAGTGCGCCAGTAATTATTGTTGATAATTTAGCTGATTTTAAAGCAATTACTTATGACAAGCAAACAGCAGTAATGGCGTTAAATCCGGTTTTAGCTGAAATTGATTTACCGCAAGTAAATAAGTTTAATTTGGGTGATAATCTAAGTGATGCTGATCATAATTTGTTTGCGGGCTTGCGTTATTTTGATGATCAACCAAAAATCAAACAGATTTATGTTCAAGGTTTTAATGGTAGTCAAGCGACCATGGCTTACATGAATAGATTAGAAAAAGCTGCTGCTGGTCATCATTATCGGGTAAAATAAAAAATATTTAGAAAAAAGCTTTAAAGCGTTTGTTTTTTTGATTAAAATAGCAATGGATTTAGAGTAATTACGTATAGGAGGAAAATATGGGCAAGTTTACAGTTTTAGATCATCCGTTAATTCAACACAAGTTGACGATTATCAGGCGTAAGGAAACAAGTTCAAACGAATTTAGACGCATTGTTGGTGAAATTGGTGGCCTTATGACCTATGAAATCACCCGCGACTTACCTTTGAAAGATGTCGAAATTGAAACCCCAATGGGTAAGACAACGCAAAAGGAAATCGCCGGGAAAAAATTAACTATCGTACCAATTTTGCGTGCTGGAATTGGGATGCTTAACGGTGTCTTAGATATGATTCCGTCAGCTAAAGTAGGTGTCATTGGGATGTTTCGCGATGAAGAAACCTTAGAACCCCATGAATACTTTTGCAAACTGCCTAATGATGTTGCAGAACGCGAGTGTTTAGTAGTGGATCCTATGCTAGCAACTGGGGGTTCGGCCAATATGGCAATTGCAGCCTTGAAAAAACGCGGCGTTAAGGATATTAAACTAGCGGTGTTAGTTGCTGCACCTGATGGTGTCAAAGCTGTTCAAGCTGAACATCCAGATGTAGACATTTATGCCGCCGCCGAGGATGATGATTTATTGGATAATGGCTACATTTTCCCTGGTTTAGGAGATGCGGGCGATCGATTATTTGGCACTAAGTAGAAGTTTTAAACAAATATTTATGGAATTCGCTTACATATTTACACAAATTTATTGAAAGTGTTAATATTGTATTAGTGTTCGATAAACTGGACACCAGAAGGGAGGTCACGAAGTAATGGAGCAACCATTTGTATTTAACTTCTTGGGTTTAAACTTTGATCTTGCAGGGATGATTGGCTCAACATTGATGGCAGCCGTAATCCTATTTGTTTGTATCTGGCTTTCACGCAAGGTTGAAATGAAACCAAATAAAAAGCAGAATGTTCTTGAATATTTACTTGACTTTACTGATAACATTGTCAAGGATAACGTTAGCGATGTTGATGCCCAAAAGCATTTATCGCTTTACGCTTTTGTTTTGTTTCTCTTTATCTGGTTTATGAACCAATTGGGTTTGTTTATGGAAATAAAAGTTGGTGATTTCATGTTTGTAAAATCGCCAACTGCAGATCCCGTAACGACAATGTCATTTGCAATGATGACCTTGCTTTTATCATTTACTTTTGGAATACAAAAATTTGGTACTGGTGGCTACTGGCGTAATTATGCCGAACCAGTTAGTTTCTTATTTCCAATCAATATGATTGAAGAAGTAACTAACTTCTTAACGCTATCGTTACGTTTGTATGGTAATATTTATGCAGGTGAAGTTTTATTAACATTGATTGGTAATCGTCTAGCACCGAGCTTTGGGATTACTACGATGGTTTTATCAGCTCCACTCGCCATGATTTGGCAAGGTTTCTCTGTCTTCATTGGCTCTATTCAGGCATATGTTTTTGTAACGCTATCGATGGTTTACGTTGGTAAAAAGGTTACAAAAGAATAATTTTTTGGAGGTTTAAATATGTCACAAGCTTTTAAATATATTTCTGCAGCACTTGCAGCTGGTATTGCTGCCTTAGCTGCTTCTTGGGGTAACGGTAAGGTTATTACTAAAACCATTGAAAGTATGGCTCGTCAACCTGAAAGTGCCGGCAATTTGAGATCAACTATGTTTATCGGTGTTGGTTTGATTGAAGCCGTTCCTATTTTAGCGATTGTTGTTGCCTTTTTAATTCTTTTCCTTTAATTTTTTTATTTGAAAGAATTTAGGCTAAAAAAGATAAGAAGGGCAGTAAATGACATTTCAAACTTTATTTGCAGCCTCAGCGAATCATATATATATCGGCAATACGCTATGGTATTTAATTGTATTCGTAATTTTGCTTCTCTTGGTAAAACACTATGCTTGGGGACCAGTTTCCGACATGATGGAAAAAAGACGGCAAAAAGTGATCAATGATTTGGATGCGGCTGCTGACAATCGTAAAAAAGCTGAAGTATTGGCTAATGAGCGCGAAGCTGCCTTGAAAAATTCAAGACAAGAGGCAACACAAATTATTTCTGAAGCAAAAGTAAGTGCTCAGAAAACGAGTAGCCAGATTGTAGCTGATGCTAACAAAAATGCCACTTCAATTCATGAAAAGGCAAAAGCTGACGCTGCTCAAGCAAAAGCCGACGCTTTAGATGAAGCGCGTTCACAAGTTGCTGATCTTTCAGTTGCAATTGCAGAAAAAGTAATTGCCAAAAATTTATCAGCGACTGATCAAAAAGATCTAGTCGATCAGTTTATTAAGGGGCTGAATAAATAATGGCCTTAAGTAAAGAAGAGATTGCTGCACGATATGGTACTGCACTGTTTGATTATGCGCAGGACATGCATGCTGAGGATACTGTTCACGAGGATTTAGTAGAACTGCTAAAAGCTATTTCTACTTATCCGCAAATCTTAAAAGTTTTTAGTGATCCAATTTTTAATAGCGATGAAAAAAGGGCTTCTCTTGCGATAATTACCAAAGGCTTATCTCAAGAGGTGCAGACTTTTTTGAAATTATTGTTGGAATATAACCATTTTTTAGAGTTACCTGATATTATCATGTACTATGATGATTTGTACAATAAGGATAAGCAGGTGACTAGGGGACTTGCAATTACTGCGGTCAAATTGACTAGACAACAACTTAAGCAGTTGGGTGATAGTTATGCCCAGAAATATGGTTTTAGTAATGTTGAACTTGAAAATCAAGTTGATGAAAGCATTATTGGCGGCGTAATTTTAAAAGTTGGCGATTATGTGATTGATGGTTCAGTTAAAAATAAGCTTAAAAAGATTCGTGCGCAGTTAATTAACAAAGATTAAAAAGAGGTGAAACCATTGAGCATTAAAGCAGAAGAGATTAGCTCTTTGATCAAGCAACAGCTTGAACACTATGATGACAAACTCGACGTTAATGAAGTCGGTGTTGTAACATACATAGGTGATGGTATCGCCCGTGCTCACGGATTAAACAATGTTCTAGCGAATGAACTATTAGAATTTGATAATGGTTCATATGGTATTGCTCAAAACCTTGAATCAAATGATGTTGGTATCATTATTTTGGGTAATTTTGATGATATTCGTGAAGGCGACCAAGTTAAGCGAACTGGGCAAATTATGCGTGTACCAGTTGGCGATGAATTAATTGGTCGCGTAGTTAACCCTTTGGGTCAACCAGTTGATGGGCTAGGCGATATTAAAACGACTAAAACTCGACCAATTGAGGATTCAGCACCAGGTGTTATGGAGCGCCAGTCTGTTAATCAGCCGTTACAAACCGGAATCAAAGCGATTGACGCCTTGGTGCCAATCGGTCGGGGTCAGCGTGAGTTGATTATTGGTGACCGTAAAACTGGTAAAACTAGTTTGGCTGTTGATGCAATTTTGAATCAAAAAGGTCAAGATGTAATTTGTATTTATGTCTTTATTGGTCAAAAAGAATCAACAGTTAGAACTCAGGTTGAAACATTAAAACGTTTTGGCGCAATGGATTATACGATTGTGGTTGAAGCGGGACCAAGTGAACCAGCACCAATGCTCTATATTGCACCTTATGCTGGTACTGCGATGGGTGAAGAGTTTATGTATAATGGTAAGGATGTTTTGGTAGTCTTTGATGACTTATCTAAGCAGGCTGTGGCTTACCGTGAACTTTCTTTATTACTTCGTCGTCCGCCTGGTCGTGAAGCATATCCTGGTGATGTTTTCTATCTTCATTCACGTTTATTAGAGCGTAGTGCTAAATTAAGTGATAAACTTGGTGGCGGTTCAATGACTGCGTTACCATTTATTCAAACGGAAGCTGGAGACATTTCCGCATATATTCCAACTAATGTAATTTCAATTACTGATGGACAAATTTTCTTGCAAAGTGATTTGTTCTTTGCAGGAACTAGACCAGCGATTGATGCGGGTAATTCTGTTTCCCGTGTTGGTGGTAGTGCGCAGATTAAAGCCATGAAAAAAGTTGCAGGTACTTTGCGCACAGATTTAGCTGCTTTTCATGAATTAGAAAGTTTTGCTCAATTTGGTAGTGACTTAGATCAAGCAACGCAAGCTAAACTTAATCGTGGTCGGCGAATTGTCGAGGTTCTAAAACAGCCTTTACATGATCCAATTCCAGTTGAAAAACAAGTTATCATTTTGTACGCTTTGACTCACGGTTATATTGATGCAATTCCAGTTGAAGATATCGCTCGTTTTGAGAAGGAATTATACGATAACTTCGACAGTAGTCATGCGGATTTACTAGAACACATCCGTCAAACTGGTGAGTTACCGGATGAAAATGAATTAAAAGATGCAATTGCAAAATTTGCTGATAGTTTTTCACCAAGTAGCAAATAGGAGGTAGCTTATGCCTGCATCTTTACTTGAGTTGAAGAAAAAGATTGCTTCAGTTAAGCAAACTGGTAAAATTACCGAAGCGATGCGGATGGTTTCGGCATCAAAATTAAATCAAACTGAAAAGCGAGACGAAGGTTATACAGTATATAACAATCATATTAGGCAAACTTTATCTCGTTTGATGAGTGCAGAGGTTATTAACCATTTGCATAAAGAAAATTTAGTTGTTGATGAAGATAGCATTAGTAAAATTGATTATGAAAATGTTTTTGGCTTAGGTATTGTTTCAAACCTAGTGCAGTCGCGCAAAGAAATTAAATCAACCGGATATTTAGTTATTACTGGTGATCGCGGACTAGTCGGTTCATATAATAGTGCTGTCATTAAAAATATGATGGGTTTAGTGCAAGATGCTAAAGCTGAACATAAGGATATTAAAATTTTGGCAATTGGTTCCGTCGGTGCAGAATTTTTTAAGAAAAACAACTTAAATGTTGTATATGAAAATAATGCAATTTCGGATGTGCCAACTTTTGAAGAAATTTTACCGATTGTTTCAACTGCAATAAAAATGTATTTAAATGGCGTATATGATGAATTGTACGTGTGTTATACGCACCATGTTAATACTTTATCATCAGCGTTTAGAGTTGAAAAAATGATGCCAATCAATAATCTTGATATTGGTGTTAAAGAAGCTGAAGCACATAAGAATTTAGAATATGACATCGAACCTGATGTAAACACTGTTTTAACTACTTTAATTCCACAATTTATTCGTTCTGGAATTTATGGCGCGATTTTGGATGCCAAGACTGCTGAACATGCAAGTTCCATGACCGCCATGCAAAGTGCAACGGACAATGTTGATGAATTAGTTTCGAGTTTAACTACTAAATTAAATCGTGCAAGACAAGCAGAAATTACTACTGAAATTACCGAAATTGTCAGTGGTGCTAATGCTTTGAAATAATATGAGAAAAGGAGGTAGATGTTTTGAGTGAAGGTGAAGTTGTTCAAGTAATCGGCCCAGTGGTCGATGTTAAATTTCCACTTGATAAAAACCTACCTGATATTGACAATGCTTTGCGCGTAATTAAATCTGAGGATGAGACAATTATCCTTGAAGTTACGCTAGAGCTTGGTGATGGTGTCCTAAGAACTATTGCAATGGAATCCACTAATGGATTAATGCGTGGAATGAAGGTTGAAGATACTGGTAAACCTATTTCCGTGCCTGTTGGTAATGATACATTGGGTCGCGTTTTCAATGTTTTAGGGCAACCAATCGATGATGGTCCTAAATTTGATAAAGATCACGCCCGCGAAAGTATCCATAAAAATGCACCAAAATATGATGAACTAACCACTAGTCAAGAAATACTTGAAACTGGTATTAAAGTTATTGACTTGCTCGAGCCATATGTTCGAGGAGGTAAGGTCGGTCTGTTTGGTGGGGCTGGTGTTGGTAAGACAACCATTATTCAAGAATTAATTCATAACATTGCTCAAGAACATGGTGGTATTTCTGTTTTCACTGGTGTTGGAGAAAGAACTCGTGAAGGTAATGACCTTTACTTTGAAATGAAAGCATCTGGTGTTTTAAGTAAGACGGCAATGGTCTTTGGGCAAATGAATGAGCCGCCTGGTGCCAGAATGCGGGTGGCTTTAACTGGCTTGACTTTAGCTGAGTATTTCCGTGATGTTGAGGGACAAGATGTTTTGCTGTTCATTGATAACATCTTTAGGTTTACCCAAGCAGGTTCTGAAGTTTCTGCTTTGCTTGGTAGAATGCCGAGTGCCGTTGGTTATCAGCCAACTTTAGCCACAGAAATGGGCCAATTGCAAGAAAGAATCACTTCAACCAAGAAGGGTTCAATTACTTCAATTCAAGCCGTTTATGTGCCAGCTGATGACTATACTGATCCTGCCCCAGCTACTACTTTTGCCCATCTAGATGCTACAACTAACTTGGAGCGTAGCTTGGTTGAACAAGGTATTTATCCAGCGGTTGATCCTTTGGAGTCAACTTCAAGTGCCTTGGATCCAGAAGTTGTCGGTGCTGATCACTATGAAACTGCTACACGTGTGCAACATATTTTGCAAAGATACCATGAATTACAGGATATTATTTCTGTGTTAGGTATGGATGAATTATCAGATGAGGAAAAGGTAATCGTTAGTCGTGCCAGAAAGATTCAATTTTTCTTATCTCAAAACTTCTTTGTAGCAGAGCAGTTTACTGGTGTTCCGGGTTCTTATGTGCCAATTAAGGAAACAATCAAGGGCTTTAAAATGATTCTGGATGGTCATTTGGATGATTTACCAGAAGATGCTTTTCGTAGTGTTGGCCCAATCGAAGATGTTTTGAAAAAAGCACAAAAGATGGGCGTAACAGCTAGTGATCCAGAAGCTAAAGCATTGTTAGAAAAGTAGGGTGATGTCCAATGGCAGATCCAGAAAAACTTTTTATCGTTAATGTTGTAACTCCTGATGGTTTGATTTTTTCACATCATTGTAGCCTTGTTGAAATGCGCGCAATTGATGGTCAACGTTCAATTATGTATAATCACTTACCGATTTTGACCCCATTAACAATTGGTGAAATTAGAGTCAAACGTGGTCGTGAGATGAATGAAACAGTAAATCATATCGCTATCAGTGGTGGTTACTTTGAATTTTCTAATAATGTTGCCACAATTATTGCAGATAGTGCAGAACGTTCGACTAAAATTAATCTTTCGCGAGCAGAAGCTGCAAAGAAACGTGCCCAAAGCGAATTGGAAAAAGCTAAAACTACGCATGATCAACGTTCCCTTGAACGCGCACAAGTTGCATTAAGAAGAGCCGTTAATAGAATTAGTGTTTATAATTCAGATAATTAAGATAGTTTTAAACGGATGCACAAAGGTGTGTCCGTTTTTATTTAGCTAAAGTAAAGTGAGAAATAAAATGTTCCAACTCGGCGTTCATGCCTTAGTTAGTATTGTAATTTATTTAATTACAATTGCTTTATCTTTTCAAATCATGAAAAGTGTACAAATTGAAAAAATTATTCGGAAAAATAAAGTTTTTGAGGCCCAACTTTTATTGGTTTTTGCGGCAATTGCAATGGGTTTTTTAGTAGGTAATTTTCTAATTACCTTAATTGATACTTCCTTACAGTTAAGTAATTTCTTTTAAAACTTGCTTAAGTAAACGAAGTCAACAGCAAACTTATTATCTTTATGGTAAAATATACAATGAATATTTATGGAGGATTATTGTGGCACGAGATATAGGAATTGATTTAGGGACAGCGAATGTGCTGATTAACGTCTCAGGCAAAGGAATCGTTTTAAATGAGCCATCAGTCGTTGCTGTCAATACAAGTACAAATAAAGTTGTAGCGGTTGGTACTGAAGCATATAAAATGGTTGGTCGTACACCTGGTAATATACGAGTTATTCGTCCCTTAAAAAATGGTGTGATTGCTGATTTTGACATAACTGAAGCAATGCTTTCTTATTTTATTGAAAAGTTAAATGTTAAGGGCTTTATGTCTAAGCCAAATATACTAGTTTGTGCCCCAACTGGTGTGACCTCAATTGAGCAAAAGGCAATTATTCAAGCTGCAGAAAAATCTGGTGGTGGTAAAGTATATTTAGACTTTGAACCCAAAGTAGCTGCTGTTGGTGCTGGGCTTGATATTTTTAAGCCACAAGGTAATATCGTAATTGATATTGGTGGTGGGACAACTGATATTGCAGTTTTATCCATGGGTGAAATTGTTACCAGTCAATCATTGCGTTATGCGGGTGACCATATGAATCAGGCCGTTGTTGCTTATATCAAGAATAAGCATAACTTGTTAATTGGTTCACGAACGGCTGAACAAATTAAGATTGAAATTGGTAGCGCTTTTGAACCTGATGAAGATGAGACCATTACAGTGCGCGGTCGCGATATGGTTGATGGTTTGCCAAAGCAAGTTACAGTTTCTGCAACTGAAATTCAAGAAGCTTTATCTGACGGGTTAATGACGATTGTTGCGGCAACAAAAGAAGTTTTAGAAAATACTCCGCCAGAGTTGTCAGCTGATGTTATTGATCGCGGCATTATGTTAACTGGAGGAGGCGCCTTATTAAAGAATCTTGACAAATTAATTTCTTATTACCTGAAAGTCCCAGTTTTAACAGCAGATCATCCTCTAGAAGCGGTCGCTTTAGGTACAGGTATTTTACTTAAAAATATTGAAAAGCATCAACGATAATAATTTAGTAGGAGGCTGGTTTGCGTAAACTTTTAATTTTTTTAGTAAGATTTTATCAAAGGATTATCTCTCCAGCATTGCCTCAAAGTTGTCGCTATTATCCGACTTGTTCAACTTATATGATTGATGCTTTAACTAAATTTGGTTTAATTAAAGGCTTGATTATGGGTACTTGTCGCATATTACGTTGTAACCCATTTGTGCGTGGTGGGGTCGATCCAGTTGCGGATAAATTTACTATTTTTCGTAATCCTCACCCAGAAAAGTATGAAGATGAAATTATTGCTAAAAAGTTTCATCCTTCTGTAAAGTAGGAGTTATTATGTCAAGAAAACCCGAAAATATTAATGTAGAGATTAATGAAGTCAAGAATAGGGAAAATCCGACTTGGGAAGTGGTTATCCCCCATAAAAAAACGATCGGTCTAATTGAAAAATTATCTGGTCGCTACCGAGCAACTTCAACTAAGAATAGTAGCATTTTATATGCTAAGAGTTTAGAGAGTAGTATCAATGACTTGCTTTCATACTATGTCTTACATGAAAAATAATAGGCAGTGATAATTAAATGGTAAAAGTTGAAAATAAAACAAACTTATTTAATCGAATTGCATGGAATATTGTCATCCCTGTTTTATTGCTAGCGGCAGTTGGTTTATATTCAATTTATTTTGCCGCCATTGATGATCCGAGTCATATGGGTAGTCCGGTAAAGGCCGTTTTAATGCAAGGACTGTGGTATATCATTTCGGTAGTAATTGTTTTATTCGTAATTCAATTTGATGCCGATCAGTTATTCCGCATTGCGCCTTATGTCTATGGCTTTGGGATTGTTCTTTTGATTGCAGTTTTATTCTTTTATAATCGGAGTATTGCCGCTGATGCAGGAGCGAAAAGTTGGTTTAAATTGGGTCCAATTTCCTTTCAACCCTCTGAAGTCATGAAACCGGCTTTCATCTTAATGTTGTCTCGAGTAGTTCATCAGCACAACCAGAAATTCGAACATACGATTAGAAATGATTGGAACTTAATTGGCAAAATTATTGCTTGGTTGATTCCTATTGCAATTCTATTAAAACTACAGAATGATTTTGGGACCATGCTAGTTTTTGTTGCAATTACTGGTGGGGTAATTTTAGTTTCTGGTATTTCTTGGAAAATTATTACCCCGATGTTTATTGCTGTCGCAATTCTCGGAATAACCGTTATTATCATGGTTACTACACCACAAGGTCAAGTTCTCTTAAGTCATTTTTTCCAACCATATCAGTTTAAGCGCATTATGTCCTGGCTTAACCCCTCATCTGACACTTCCAAAGCTGCCTATCAGTTGTGGTTAAGTATGCAAGCAATTGGCTCTGGTCAAATATTTGGTAATGGCTTTGGCAAATTAAGTGTTTATGTTCCAGTTCGTGGCTCAGATATGGTCTATTCCGTAATTGGCGAGTCGTTTGGCTTTGTCGGTAGTGTAGCAGTTATTTTGTTATATTTATATTTGATTGTCCAGATGGTTCGAATTACCTTTGATACTAAGAATGCTTTTTATTCTTATGTTTCAACCGGTGTAATTATGATGATTTTGTTTCATGTATTCGAAAATATTGGCATGAGTATTGATTTGTTACCGTTAACAGGGATTCCGCTACCCTTTATTTCACAAGGTGGTTCAGCCCTAATTGGTAATATGGTCGGCGTTGGCATGATCCTATCGATGAAATTCCATAATAAAGATTACATGTTTAGTAAAGCCGGCGACTTTTAGAATTTAATTTTAATAATAAAAAAAGCATTTCAAGCTTGAAATGCTTTTTTTATTATCTAAATTCTTGTTGGCTTAGTTGAACGACAAACTAATACGTCACAAGGGGCAGTTCTAGTTACATAATCGGTCACACTACCAATTAACATGCGCTCGACTGCATTTAAACCAGTTGAACCAAGAATAATTAGATCAATCCGGTGCTCTTTAGGGAATTGCTGGGCAATAATTGCTTTGGGAGAACCAAATTCAATGGAAAAATGAACTTCCTTGATTCCCGCATTTTGCGCTACTTCATAATACTTTTCCAATTTTTCTTTTGCATCGTTAGCAACTTGTTCGACCATATCAGAGTCAAAACTTGAAACATTTTGAAATGACTTTGTATCAATGACATGGAGAATTTCTAAAGTGGCATTATTACGCTGAGCCACTTCAATTGCTTTCTGAAAAGCTAATTCTGCTTCCTTGGAGCCATCAACAGCAACTTGTATTTGATGATATTGTTTCATAATTAATACCTCGCTTGCTTTTTATTCTACCAAATTTTTACCTGAATTATTCGTTCTTTTGATTAATCAGGAGGGTAAAAATTAAAATAGTAAAACAACTTAGAAAAATTGTAATTAAATTATAGTATTTGTTGGTAAATAGTAATAGTAAGATGAAACCGAGTATGCTTTCAAGACAAAGCAGAATAGCGGTGTAGGTCATGATTGCTTGAAAGTTAGTATTGGTTCGATTATTGAATATTAAAAAGTGATCCTTGCGTTTTTGCCACAGATAATAAGCAGTTAGCAAAAGCAAGCAGAGGTAAGCTAAAACGACAATTTTTAAA
Source organism: Lactobacillus sp. ESL0225 (assembly GCF_003692905.1). Classification (NCBI taxonomy): domain Bacteria; kingdom Bacillati; phylum Bacillota; class Bacilli; order Lactobacillales; family Lactobacillaceae; genus Lactobacillus; species Lactobacillus sp. ESL0225. The sequence goes on from NZ_REHK01000006.1 coordinate 284,706, forward strand.
ATCATAAAAATCTCCATTAAAAAAGCGGTCCTCGTGACCGCTTCTATTATTTTCTAAAAAATCTAAGTTGAATTAACAGTGCAAAACAGTGCTGTTGAACCCGCAGTGTTCAAATAAATGAGTAGTATCGCAACGAATATGGATCCTATGCAAAATGGGTGATAGTGTTCCGATCCGACAGTTATTTACAGACTCGCACGTTTTTAGTTTGACCGGTCAACTTATACAATTAAGCTTGTTAATCAACTTAGACCATAGTTATACTATCTAATCCATTTTAGTTTGTCAAGAATAAATTCCAAGTGGCAAGCAGACACATAAAGTAACTAGGCATAATTTAAAAAAATACTAAATAAAAAAATTTTAAACTAAGTTTAGATATTTTTTATATATTTAAATAAGAATAATCTAAATATGTTTGTATATAAAATTAAGTTAAACAATTTATAATATAGATTCATCGTTAATTTTACCATAAATGTTATTTAAATTTCGAATAAAAAACCTTATTTAACAAGATAATAATACTAAAATTAATTCTTTGGTTTCCAAATCAATAAAATCCAGAAAAATGGTTATTTATAATTGCTGATTAATTTCGGATTTTATATTGCTAATTTTGTACTTAACGTCTAAAATAATTCATGTATAGGTTTGGAAAATAGGAAAGGATATTTTAATGTTAGGTAAAAATAATTATAATGAACGTCTAAAGAGAATGGAAATGCAAGCAAAGCGAGATCGATTCTCAATTCGTAAATTAAGTATTGGAACTGCTTCAGTATTCTTAGGCTTTACTTTTTTTGGTTTAAACAGTCAAGCAGTTAAAGCTAATTCTGTTATTCCAGAACAAAACGCTACAGAAGAGGCTAATCAGCAAGCAACCGATAATAACCAGAGCAATGCTACACCGCCAAGTCAAGCGGCAACAGCCTCAGCTACTAAGAATCAGGATGCAGCTACTAGTAATGCGCCAACCGCTACTAAGGCTAATAGTAATCCTTTGTCCGAAAAGACGGATGATAAGCAAGCTAAGTTATCAACTTACACAGGATTGAGCACTTTTTTGAAGGATACAGATAAGGCAACTGCCCCAACTGCTCCTGCTCAGAATACAAAAGCAGACTCACTTAAGGTTGACAATAGTAATAACGCTCAAGCAGAAGTAAATCCTAATGGTACTTCTGCTTCTATTAATACTGCTAATAGCCAACAGGCAATTACTGCAGGGAATAATGTCCAAGGGACAACTAATCCTACGGGGTCAACTAATGTCCCTGCTGGGAGTGCTACAAATAATGGCGTTCCTCAAGCTGATGCTAATAGTAATCCTGATTTAACGGGACCGGCTAAAGATAGTGATCAACAGGCGAAGCTACCCGCTGATTCGGTCGCTGATGCTAATCAGAGGCCCAATTCAACTAAGGTACCTAGTCCGGTTAAGCCTTTGACTCCAGCTGATCAAGATAAGGATATGACACCTAAAGTTGGGGTACAAGATGCTTACAGTGGTAGCACAGCTAAAGTAAATAATTGGCAAGACTATGTTAAAGCCTTACAAGATTCAACAGTATCTGAAATTATTATCGTGAATGATATTAAGGCAGATAGCTGGGGGGGCTTAACTCCAATATATTTTCCTAATCGTGATTTAGTGATTAAATCAGCTGATTCCGGTAAATATACAATTGACTATAGGTACAGTCATCTGATAATTGATTCGACTGTAACTACGTTTCACCTAACTTATGAAAATGTGAATCTAAAGTGTGCCGACTATTATGGAGTTATTGATACAGAGACTTTATCGCCTACATTGGCAAATGCTTATATCACTTTTAAAGATACTACTTTTCGTGGTAACCAATTGGCCTATTTAGGACCGAATACGCATGTTACTTTTGAAGGTACTAATGATATGGCAACCATTCACTCCGGTTATGAACCAGGTAGAAATGGTAGTGATGATGGGCAACAATTATTGGAGTTCTCAGGTTCTGGTTGTAGTATCGACTTTAATGGTCAGTTTACTGGTAGTACCATTGGAGGTAATGTCCTCCAAACGACAGCTGCTAATGGTACTATAAATATTAATAAGGGTGCCAACGTTACTCTTAGACCCGGTGGTAGTGATCAAACTGGGCGAGACAATGTTGGGGCCCAAGGTGGATACGGAATAAATGGAATTGTAATGGCGGGAGCAAACTCAGTTGCTAATGTTCAAGGTACTTTGAATATTGAAGTTGGTTCTAGTACTTACCAAGGTAGTGTCGCAGATAGACAGGCAGCCACTGCTATTAATATTAATAGTACAAATTCAGGCATGACAGTTACTAATGGCGGTTCTATAAATATTAAAACAAATGGTGATATTAATACAATAACACCTTACAACAGTCTAGTTTACGTAGGTGGTAATTTAAATATTGAACCTAAGAGTTCACTAAAAATTACTGGTACCAACATGGGTAATTATTCAGGTACATTATTTTTGATTAGAGGTAACGCCCAAGTTAACAACGGTACTTTTGAAATGACTTTAGGTGACAGTTTAGGGCAAGGAGCGGGTACCGGAGCCATCACTCTAGTTGATATTCAAGGTGGTACACTTACCGTTAATAACCCCCAATCATTAGTTTTAAATGCGAATCTTAACCATAATCTATCTACTGCAATAGTTGGAAACAATAAGATTACCTTAAATAATGTAAGTCAGATTTTGAATATTAATAAAGAGGATATAGTCCTGCCGCCTTTCCTTGAATTAGGGTTACAAAGAGGCACATTTACGCCAACAGGAATGAATTTATATGTTCCATCTCTAGTCTTGCTTAATGGACAAAGAAAATTAACGAAAGAAATAATAACTAATCTCCCAGAAGCTTACCAGAAGCTACTTAACCCATTAATGACACTCGGTTTGGTTAAGGAAGGTATGACTTATGATGATATCTTTAAGAATATTATTATAGCTGCCTTCGGTAATAGGGCCCTGCTTCCTACGGGGTATAACAATGTTCGCTTTAAGTCAGCTAATCCTGATGGTTTCTTAGATCTTGAGAGGGTAAATGTAGCTGTTAATGGTGATGGAAGTCGAACTGTTACGGGTCATATCGTCAATTATACTGAAGAGAAAGATGGTCCTGGTAGTGATGGCATTTTTAGTAGAATTTTGCCAGGTGGGACCCATGCTTATATTAGCGCCAAGATTGGTACAACTGTTATCAATAATGCGGTGACTGATCCTAATCCTTACAAAGATACTAATATTAAATCTGGATCTATGCCGAATGAGTTTGCGGCTCAAGCCGATGGAAACGGCAACTTCAGCTTTACAATTCCCGCTGATCAGGTCAATAAACTCACTCCAGGTACGAAAATTGAATTAACCCCCCATGCTAACTTCATTGGTTATGATCCAAACAATAAGAATAACCATACTTATGATTTGTTGATTAAAGATATTAGTAAAGTCAGAACAGATGCCGCCACGGCAATTAAAGATGCTATTAGTGCAGCTAAAACCAAAGTAGGCAATAATCCTAATTTAACGGAGCAAGCTAAAACAGATTTTAATGCTGCTATGGATAAATATGGCCAAGATGCAATTTCTCCTACTCCTGATAAGCATCAGGGTACGTCGGTTTATGACCCAAGTGCTAATGATGAAGTGGCAATTAACAACCGCCGCAATCAGGCTGTACAAGGGATCAATGCTGCCTTGACTAAAGCAATGAAGGCCATTGCCAAACAAGAAGTTGCTAATGCGGCTACAGATGCTAAAAATAACTTCCCGACAATAACAGCTAAAATTACCGAGGCCATTAAGGATGAATCAGCCATTGATAATGTGCCTGGAGTTGACGCTGATAACAAAGTTGACGTTGTGCAAGGCAAGCTTAATGATGCTAAAAGCGGCCTAACAGCTAAAATTGACCAAGTAATTAAAGACTATAAAGACGGTATCAGAAATGATATTAACCAAAAGATTAATCAAGCCCAAAAGGATATTGATCAAATTGCTGAAGACCCTAATATAAGTCAAGCGGCTAAAGCTGCGATTACTAAGCTTAAAGATCGAACCGAATTAAGTGATGCTGCTGCGATTGCTAAAGATGGTGGTAAGATTGCCCAAGAATCTGACGAGAACGCTGTTAAAGATGATCAAGCTACAGCTAACGGTAAAATTAAAAATATTACTGATATGATTGATGCCATTAAAAAGGTGGAACAAGCTGCTCAAGACCAGATTACTAAACATCCAGAAGATAAAGACGACATTCAGGACAGTTTGAATGATATCATTAATAATATTACTAACGGTAAAGACGATGGTAAAGGCGCTGACATCATCAATAATATTCCCGTAATTAAGGAAGGACAAAAGAAAGCCGCTAGTGATATTAATCAGGCTGCCACAACTGCAATTGAGCAAATTAGTAAATTAGGCCTAAGTGATGCTGATAAGCAAAATTATATTGATGCAATTAATGCGGCTAAGGATCTAGCTACTGCTAAACCGGCTGACTCTAAGTTTGATAAGGATAAGTCTGTTTATGGGCAAAACACTCAACTAGGTATTGATCAGATTGTCACAGCAGCAAAGAATACCTTTAATAAAGAGGCTGCTAAAGCTGATTTGGCTAATACAGCTAAGTCTTATCTAGATAGTATTGGGTTAACAACAGATAATGATATGGCTAATGCCCTAAAGCAAGGACAAGACCAGATTGATGCTGTTCTTGATGGCGTACCAGTGGCAGATAATGCGACTGCCGTTGCTACTGCTAAAAAGTCAGCAGAATCAAAACTCCTTTTAGCTGCCAAACAAGCTGCTAAAAATCAGCTGATTGCTTATGAAAGTCAGATTGAAACTAATATAAAAAACCTACACTTACCAAGTGATGCTGAAACTATAGCCATTAATAAGGCTAAAGCAGTAATTAGTGACCAAGGTGAAGATTTTACTGTTATTAATAAGGCATCTGATAAAACTGGTCTACACGATGCGTATGAAACTGGCCACGCTAAGTTAAGTGACATTCTTGCGCAAGCAACTAAAGATGCTCTTAAGAGTAATGCCATTCAGCAAATTCAAAATAAGCAAGCTGAAATTAAGAATAATATTGCTAATCAGAGCAAGTATCCAAATCTTGATCCAGACAATGTTGCTAAACTGCAAAAAGACGTGGATGATGCGGCTCAAGCTGGTATTGCGAAAATCACAAACGAGCGAGATAATGATCGAATTACAACCGATTTTAATGAAGCAATAAATAATATTGCTGGAGTTGCCGTTGACGCTGCTAATTTAAATGATTTAATTGGTCAACGGAAAGCTGCTATTGCAAAATTACAGCAAAAAGCGCAAGCAGCTAAAGAACAAATTGAGGCAAAAACTGACACTGAATTATCGACAACTGATAAAGCTAATTATAAGAATTTGATTGATCAACATGAAAAAGCTGGTGAAATTAGCATTAACGCTGCTGATAAGGATAATGTTGATAATGCTGAGAATCTGGCTGAGCAGCAAATTGATAAGGACTTAGCTGCAGCTGAACTTGATGCCGCCAAGTCTCGGGCAAGTAAAGCTGTCAACGATCAATATCAAACAGATTTAAACACAATTAATGATTCTAAATTAGACGATCAAGCGAAAAAAGATTACATTAACAGTTTAAATCAAATTAAAGACGATGGTTTGGCTCAAATTAATACTGAACAGAGTCTTGATATGGTTAACCAGGCTAAGGCTGATACTATCAAAGGAATGGATCAACTGGTAGCTGGAATTAGTGATAAAGTTGCTCAAGAACTTGAGCAGCATAGAAAGACGGCAAGAGCCGATCTTGACCAAGCTGCTCAAGCAGTTCGGCAACATATTGAGCAAGATCCTAACTTATCGGATAATGAAAAGAATAAGTATTATCAGGATATTGACGTTGTGGTCGCAGATACTAACCGGGCTATTAATAGTGCTACGGATGAGTCTGCAGTTGATACTGCTGTAAGAGCAGGTAAAGGTAAATTAACACAAATTCAAGCTCAAGCTGACTTGCAATCAGCCAAAGAAGCTGCCCAGCATGACTTATTGGTAGAACAAAGTAAAGTTATTAACCAAATTAATGCTTTGAAGAATATCAATAGTGATGAAAAGAATAGTTTAATTAATCAGGTTAATGGGATTTACGATAATGCCAAGCAAGAGATTGATTCCCAAGACACGATTCAGCAAGTAGTTAAGTCTAGAGACCAAGGCATTGCTAAGATGGATGAGGTTGTTAAAGGTGCCCGTGATCGTGATCTTGCTGCAACAATTGATGCTGACTTAGGTAAGTTAGATGCTGCTGCCGAAAATGCTATTGCTGAAATCAATAATTCAACGTTGGCTGATGCTGCCAAAGCTCAGGCACAAAAGGACATTGAGTCTGCCCGTGATCAGGCTAAAGAGCAGGTCAAGAACTCTATTACTTCAGAAACTGCTAATGCAGCAGAAGCAACTGGTGAAACTAACATTAATCGGAGTAAGAATGATGCTCTAAAACAAGACTTGGATGCTGCGAAAACTGCTGGTAAAAAGGTAGTTGACGATGCGGCAGAAGCAGCTAAAAATCGGATTAATGCTCAATTCGATAAACTTACTGACGCTGAAAAACTAGCAGCACAAGCTGCTAAAAATAAAGCAATTGGGGCTATTACTGACGCTAAGACTAAAGCTGATCAGGCTATTGACCGGGCTATTTCTAAGACGGATATTAATAATTTAGTGACTGATGCAACTAATAACATTAACCAAGCAGAAAATGATTTCAACTTGGATATTATTAAGTTGCAAGCTAACAATGCAATTAGCCAACATGCCGAAGATGCAAAAGCAGGACTTGATCCAACCAATACCAATCAAAAAGCCACTATTGACGCTATTAATAATATCGTCAACGCTGCTGAAAATAGCATTAATGGAACTACAGATGCTAATACCATTAGATTTATTAAAGAGGGTGCAATCAGTGCTATTGATGGTATTAAGCAGAGTGCGCAAGACCAAGCTTTAGCAGAAGCCAAAAGTAAAGCAATTGCCGAGTTAGACAAGGCTTTGAAGGGTGACGTGCAGGCTAATCCACCTGTTAGTGGAATTAAGGATAAAATTGCAGCCTTACCTGAGTTATCTTCTAAGCAAATGCAACAGTTTACCGACCAGGCCCAAGCTGCTCATGATCAAGCTGTTAATGAAATTAATGGGTCCAATTCTCTAACTGATATCAATGCTAATAAAGTTGCTGGATTAGCTAATATTGGTCAGGCATTAACTGATGCAACTTTGCAAAATGCTAAGGCAAAAGCTTCTAATGACTTAAATCAATATGCTACAGGAGCTAAAGGTAGTTATGCCAATTCTACTAACTTGGATGATAAGCAAAAGCAGGCCTTAGATAAGCGGATTAACGACACCGTCGCTAATGCTCAGGCAGAGTTAAAACGCCCAATTACAGATACCACCGCAAAAGTTGATGCTATTGTGTCTGCTGCTAAGGGAGCCATTGACGGAATCAAAGCTGATGCGCAAGATACAAGCAATTTAAACAAAAATAAAGAGTCAGCTATCAACCGTTTAGAGGATGAAGCAAATAGACTCAGACAAAGGGTGAATGATGGCGGTATTAACCATACATTGGATACCGCACAAAGTAATCAATTACTTGCGGAAATTACTGCTGCCCTAAACGCTGGCAAGCAAGCCATTAATGCTGTTAAATCTGAAGCGGATCCAGCTAAGACTGCAGCGGATTTAGTTACGGCTGAAGCAACTGGAATGGGTAAACTTGCCGCTGTTGATGCCCACATTACTTATGAAGAAACATTGACTGCTGATTTGCAACGAATTACTGCTGCCGCTACAGCAGCTAAACAAAAAGCCCATGATATTGCGCAAAATTCGACAGTAGAAGATAAAGCTAAATTAGAAGCTGAAATGGTTCGGCAAATTGAAGCCGAAGCTGCTAAAGCCTCTGCTGCTATTAATAAAGCTAAGACTGATGCGCGCAACAATAATGACCAAAATCCAACGGTTGAAATGAATAAGCAAACTGCTGCTGGTGAAGCCGCAATCGCACACTTAACGGAAAGCTTTGAGAAGAAGAGCGAAGCAATCAATACTTTGGTTGGTCATGCTAATGAAGTTAAAGATAATTTAAAAAATTACGGTACCAATAATGATGATTCGGCCCATCCATATTTGAGTGAAAAGGATCTTGCCGATGGACGTCAAGCTGTTAATGACGCTTTACAACACGGTATTACTGACATTCTTGGTACGCCAGTTCCTGAAAATGCTGATGTAAATCAGATAGATCAGATAGTTGATGCTGCATTGACTGCTGCTAAAACTAAGGTTGATCAAGCGACGTATCCAACCCAACTTTTAGCAGAGAAGAATAAGCAACTTGCTAAAATTAAAGCCGCAGCACAAGATGCTAAGAAGATTATTACTGCTAAGGCTAGTGCAGGTTTACCGCCAGATGTTATTGATAACTTGAAACACCAGATTGATGACCTTCTCACTAAAACAACGGAACGGATTAATGGGGTCAAACTCGAAGACACTGATATTGCTAATGATATTAATAAGGCTAAGACAATGGTTGATAATATCGAGGCAGGAATTGATCCAAATAATAATTCGGATCCAAACGAAAAATACACCTACGGTCAACATGCTATATCAGGAATTGTAACTATCGCTGATGAAACACTTGACCTTATTAGAGCTAAAATAGCGGCGATTAACCGGTTAGAAAGTTACAGAGACCAGAAAAAAAATGAAGTTTCTCAAATTCCAGGTTTAACAAGTGAAGACTTAGAAAATTATCAAAAACAAATAGAAGCTGTATTTGAAAAAGATGGTAGAAATCGAATTAATGCAATATCTAGTAAAGATGGCAAAAATAGTGAATTACTAGGATTAGTCAATATACGAGAAAATACTGCTAAAGGAGAAATGGATGCTATTGTTAACCAAGCTAACAGACAAGCTGCTAATAATAAAATTATTTCTGATTTACAAAATTACAAAAATACTGCGCAGGACATCATTAATAATTCACAATTATCTCAAGCCCAAAAGGCAACAGCTAAAGGTGATATTGATAATGCCTTCAATACTGCTAAAAAGCTAATTGATGAAAATACGGCAAAAGTTAATGATGAAACACCCCCTAGTGATCCAATTGATCAATCTCAAATAGACAAGTGGAAAGCAAATATTGATGCTGTTTTGACCAATTCAGATTATGTGGCTGCTGAAAAGGACAATGCTGTTAAAGGGCTTGGTCAAGAAGTTACCGGTTTACAAAGTGGTTTAGACAGTATTGATATTGATCATTTAAATGATCAACAAAAGAAAGATTATCAGGCTAATATTGATACAATAAAGCAGTCAATTGCCAATATCAACAATATCAATCCTGATCAAACGGATAAAGACACGCTTAAAAATGCCACTGCTGAATATGTCAAAGGTCTGATTGCCTTAAACAAGTTAAAGGCTAAGATTAAACTTGATCAAGCGGCAGCAGCAGCTAAAGAGAAGGCACCAAATGGTGGAAACAGTATAGACGATGCAACCAATACAGCCAAAGGTAATATTGACAGCCTCCCTAATGATGTAGATATTACTAATAAAGTGGACGAGATAATTAAGGATATTGATAAGGCTGAACAGACCGGTGAAGGCAATATTAATAGTGCAGAAAACAATTCAGTTGCTGATGATGTTGAAAATCAGCGTAAAATTGCCGCAAATGAAGTTAAGACGCATTATAATGATGCTGTAACTCAACTTGGCACAGGTGCTCATGATAATACCGATAAAGCTTTGAACAATCACAAGGATAAAGACGGCAATATCATCATACCAGGAACCTCTATTGGTGCTATCAATGATAATAAGATAGCTATTGAACGTGAAATTGCCAAGGCTGCTGTTGAAGATGCGGCTGCTAACGCTAAGAATAAGGTAGCGGGCTTAATCCATGATGATAAGACCCCGTTGACTGATATTGAAAAGCAAGCCATTATTAATCAAATTGAACAAGAGCGTAAAGCTGCCACTAAAGAAAATGGGTCAATTGACCAAAGTAAGAGCGCAGAAGATGTAACTAGTGCCCAGAATACGGCAATTGGGAATATCAAGAATGATTTAACAGACGCTGAAAAAATTAAAGACATCTTGGATAAGGATCCAGCAGTACAACAAGAAAGGCTAGAAAAGGCTCGTACAGATGCCGCAAATGAAGTTAAGACGCATTATGATGATGCTGTAACTCAACTTGGCACAGATGTTCATGCTAA